>NZ_JBXSQJ010000002.1:0-211586 GCF_057063585.1 Gilliamella sp. X-60
TCAATAACTGTCTCTGACATATTCAAATGAATCTTCAGTGTCACTTATCAAGACTTAATTTTTAAGTCCGTAGACTTTTCATTCTTTGTCTCGCAAGTGCCCACACAGATTGTCTGTTTCTTTTTTTTAAAGAGCTGACAGCTTCAATATCTAATCAACTTTTGTTAATTTAGTTTGCTGTCTCAAGGGCTGCGTATACTACGCTACACTTTTTTATTCGTCAAGATCTTTTTTCAAATTTTCGATCTTATTTTTAACTCACTCACCGCCTGCTTGTCGCTGACTGCGTGTCAGTGGATGCGCATTATAGGGGCTTTAAAAATTCGTGCAAGTATTAATTTTAATTTTTTTTCCGTTTGTTTTTTATTTGTTCAAATATTTTTATTCGTCACATTCTGTATAAACAAAATAAAAATTATTTGTTACTGAAAAAACAATTCATTAAGTTAATTTATATAGGAATATAAAGACCCCTCGTACTTTCAATACAGATTTTGAGTATTAATTTATATTCTGCTAGTAATTTTCAAATAAAAACTATTTATTATTTTTTTGAAGAAAAAATTCAGAGAGTTTTTTAATAAAAATATCTTGAAAAAATGCTAAATTTAAATGTGAGTGACATTATTTAGCGAATTCCACCGATAAGATATTTTGCTTTATTTTTGAAAATCAATTTTATTATGTTAGCTATCATTACACTTAAAATTAAAGTGGACACTAAGAAGGCCACAGCGCCCAACGATGCCAACCAACCATTGTCGGTTTTGATTATATTGCTTAGTGAGGACATATACACTAGATGTTCAAGCTCTAACACAATAATTTCATGAATAAAATAAATTGGAAAACTAATATTTGCCATATAAGAAAAGAATTTATATAGTTTCCCCTCATTTATTTTATGGTTGAGTCCATCTAAAAAATAGAGTGCTAATATAAATAATATGATCTTTTGTAATGTATCGTAATAAAGTTTTTCAACTACTAAATGGCTTGTATAACGATAAGTGAATGGAACAAGAAAACATAAACTAAAAAGGAATATCACCCAGTACAAATTATCTTTTATTGACTTCATGATGGTTTGATAATTTTGTTTTATCATCATACCAATTAGATAGACAGGGCCATAATGCAATAAATTTAAAAGCGGTTTAGTAAAATCGGGTTTAGTAAACATCACGACCCAAAACATAGCAATCAAACTTACGACGATTAAATTCTTTTTCGACCAATAAAAAAAGAGTGGCCCCATAAAATATACAATGATAATCATCGGTATAAACCACAAAGGTAGAAGCTGCGTACCAGTTAGCATCATACGAACTATCGTGCTGGTAATACTAGTTTCAGTTGATGAGAACCATGGTAAATCGGATAAATACTGATAATGGAAAAATATAAAGCAGAAAATTGATACTGAAATATAAGGACATACTACTGTCTTAATTTTTGATAAATAATATGATTTAGTATTGAATTTATAGGTTAAATGTTGAAATAAAAAACCAGCAATTAATACAAAAAAAGTAGTAAAATTAAACGCAAATAAATTCAAAAAAGAAAATAAATAACTATTAGCGATTAAATAAGTATTTTTAAACACCCCCAAACAGTGACTAAAAACAATCATAATAATTGCAACACCACGTAATACGTGAATGGAATGAATTTTTTGTTTTTTTTCTGTTACCATTTTAGATAGTGTAAATAATGAAATTAATTAGCATACATTACCACATTTTCATGTAACTAGAACCATCATTTACAAAAAAATTTTAGGCAAAACACAACAGATATAACAATATAAATCAATTAGTTATTATATTGTGTTTAAACTGGTTATCTAGCCAATTTATTAACAGCAAATGAACAAATAGGAATAATTTCACGTTCCTCTTGCTGTAATCGTTTAACGACAAGGTCTAACAAATTATCAGCAATACCTTGGCCTCGATATGCAGGATCGACATAAGTATGATTAATCGTAGCTTTATCTTTTCCCACTCTTGTAAAGGTCATTTCAGCAACTTCTTTATTATTAGCATCACAAGCATAAAAACGATCATTATCTTCTAAAAAACGTAATGACATAAAATCACCTATATACCATTGTCATTAATCGATCACTTGATAAATTCAAAGATTATTTTATGATAAGTTTTATGGTAAGTTTAATCCAATATCAGCTAACTATAGGAAAGCTAACAAATAAACAATAGATGACTGTTTTAGGATTTTATCGTCAATCAGTCACCTATAATCAAGCAGTCAGATCTTTATCAATATTGATTATGCTTTAACGGTATAATTACCATTTAAAATAATCTTTTAGCCGTATTATACAGATCTATATCAAATGGACGTTTCATATTATTGATAGCTTCAATAATATTATGATGTACTAATTTACCATTTTGTACACCAACGCTTCTACCAGCCTGACCTTGTAGCAACAATTCAACAGCATAAGCTCCCATGCGAGAACCTAAAATACGATCATAAGGAACAGGAGAGCCACCACGTTGAACATGACCTAATACCGTTGCACGTGTTTCGTGATGAACCGCCGCTTCAATGTCTGCTGCAAGTTGGTTTACATCACACATATGCTCTGTAACAGTTACAATTGCATGTTTTTTACCTTTTGCAAAGCCCAGTTTAATTTCTTCGATTAGATCTTCTTTAGTATAAGAAACCTCAGGAATAATCATAAATTCACAGCCGCCAGCAACAGAAGCATTTAAGGTTAAATCACCACAGTCCCGCCCCATAATTTCAATAACTGAAATTCGGTTATGCGAAGAACAAGTATCACGTAATCTATCAATTGCTTCAACTGCAGTGCTAAGGGCAGTAAAATAGCCAATGGTATAATCAGTTCCACGAATATCATTATCGATAGTACCAGGTAAACCGATGCATGGAAAACCTTCTTCAGTTAATCGCATTGCTCCCATATATGAACCATCACCACCAATAACTACTAAAGCATCAATTTGATGTTTTTTTAAATTAGCAATGGCTTTTTGTCTTACGTTTTTATCTTTAAACTCTGGAAATCTAGCCGAACCAAGAAATGTACCACCACGAGTAATAATATCTGATACACTTGAACGCTCTAATTGAACAATACGATCTTCACAAAGCCCCATATAACCATCATAAATACCAAAGACATCCAAGCCTTCTGCTAATGCAGTTCTTACAACACCACGAATAGCAGCATTCATTCCTGGAGCATCGCCACCACTGGTTAAAATACCTATTTTTTTTATCATATGAAACAACTCCAAATTATTAACTTTTCGTTATTATAGAGTCTTAACAGATATCTAACAATAGACAATAAAAGCTATTTTTGATTAATTTTTCTACTTCTTTATTTCGGTTGGCACAACGGAAATTGGATCTTGGTGAATAATCACTGTTGCTGGAGAGAACTCTTTAGAAATATGTTTTTCAATAGCATCGGCGATAGCATGTGCTCTAATTAAAGGCATATTATCATCTAGCTCAAGGTGCAATTGAATAAATTTCAAAGGACCTGCTTGCCGTGTTTTTAGCTCATGAAAACCTTGTACCTCAGGATATGAAGTAACAATTTCAGCAATTCTTACCTTATCGCTATCAGGCAAAGCACGATCAAGTAGATCCTGAATAGCACGATAAGCAATATGATAAGCGTTATAACAAATGTATAAAGCAATAAGCGATGCAAAGGCAGCATCAGCATAAGTAATGCCGTACCAACTTAAACAAAGTGCAATAATAACAGCAATATTCATCAGCATGTCGGAAGAATAATGTAGCATATCAGCCTGAATAGCATTACTGCTGGTCATTTTTACAACGTGTCTTTGGTATAAGACAAGAACAGCTGTAATTACAGCAGAAACTATCGAAACAGCAATTCCTAATAAAGGAAGCTGCAACTCGCTTGGGTGAATAAAAGAGCGAATACTAGAAAGTAATAAAATTATCGCAGAACCAATAATAAATGCGCTCTGCGATAATGCAGCCAACGATTCTGCCTTACCATGACCAAAAGTATGTTCATCATCTGCAGGTTTTAGCGCATAACGGACTAAAAAGAAATTGAATCCAGAAGCAAGTAAATCGATACTTGAATCCAATAATGACGCAAATAAGCTTATTGATCCCGTTAACCAACAAGTAATCAATTTAATTAAAATTAGAAAAATAGAGATTAGAACAGCGCTCAATGTCGCTCTTTTAACTAATCTTTCATACAAATGTGAATTTGACATTTGATACCTATTTATTGATAGGATTCAATCCCTGATGGAAGAACTAACTGTTGAGCAACCTCGGCAGCTTTTGTTTGTCCTAACAATACCTCGATAATTTTTAAGGCAAAATCAATGGATGTCGCAGGACCTTGGCTGGTAATGACTTTATTTTGCTCATCATAATAAACTCTGTCAGCTTTCCAGTTTTTGAATGCCTCTTTAGTGGTTGGATAACCGGTCATATCAGCATGTGGGAATAAATTATGATGCTGCAAAACCATGGCTGGCGAAGCACAGATTGCAGCAACAATACCACCACACTGGTGTGTTTGTTTTAATTTCTCGATCAATAATGGACAGTCTCGAAAATTTTCTGCACCTTTTACACCACCGGGTAAAATAACAACGTCAAAATCAATGTATTGAATATCTAAAATCGTTTTTTTAGCTAAAATTGTTACTCCTCGGGAACATTCAATTTCACGAGTATTCGAGATACTCGCGGTAGTCACTTTAATATCGGCTCGGGTTAATAAATCAATTGTCGTGACTGCTTCTGTTTCCTCACAACCATTTGATAAAAATACCAACGCTTGTTTTGTCATTGTTGTCCCTCTTTTGAATAAGTAACTGACTCATCATATTTAATAAAATGAGATTTATTTTACCCTTTCAATATTCGCACCTAATTTTCTTAGTTTTTCTTCAATATTATCATAACCACGATCAATATGATAAATTCGATCAACCGTCGTTAAACCTTCTGCTATGCAACCGGCTAAAACTAAACTTGCTGATGCTCGTAAATCCGTTGCCATGACTTGTGTTCCACTCAGTTTTTCAACGCCATGCGTAATTAATGTATTGCCTTCAATTTCAGCTCTAGCACCCATACGAATTAACTCAGGCACATGCATAAATCGGTTTTCAAAAATCGTTTCTTTAATGATTCCTGTACCCTCAGCAACCATATTCAATAATGAAAATTGTGCTTGCATATCAGTAGGAAACCCTGGATGCGGAGCGGTGTGAATATTGACCGCTTTCGCTCTTTTTCCCTGCATATCTAAACAAATCCAATCATCACCAATTTCAATTTTAGCACCAGCCTCCTTCAATTTAGAAAGCACGGAATCAAGCAAGGTAGGATCAGTTTTACGACAAGTAATTTTACCTTGAGATATAGCAGCCGCAACTAAAAAAGTCCCTGTTTCAATGCGATCAGAAACGATCTCATGCACACCACCACCTAAACATTCGACCCCTTCAATTTCAATACGCATAGTACCAGCACCAGTAATTTTAGCGCCTAGCATATTCAGGAATTTAGCTGTATCAACAATTTCAGGTTCACAAGCTGCATTTTCGATTACAGTTTTACCTTCAGCTAAAGTAGCAGCTGACATAATAGTCACAGTCGCGCCAACACTCACTTTATCCATAACAATATGAGCACCTTTCAGTCGTCCATTTACCGATGCTTTAACATAACCTTCATCAAGTGTAATTGTCGCCCCTAATTGTTCAAGCCCCGTAATATGAAGATCAACAGGTCTTGCACCGATAGCACAACCACCAGGTAATGAAACTTGTCCTTGTCCAAAACGAGCAACAAGTGGACCTAAAGCCCAAATTGAAGCGCGCATCGTTTTAACTAGCTCATAAGGTGCACAATAATTATTAAGATGACCTGCATCAAGATGAATAATATCACTTCGTTCACATTTTACGCCTAGCTGGCTTAACAATTCCAACGTTGTGTCGATATCTTTCAATTTGGGAACATTTCGAAGCTCTACTGGTTTTTCAGCTAAAATCGCAGCAAATAAAATGGGTAGCGCAGCATTTTTTGCGCCAGAGATAACCACATCACCATTTAGCGTGGTTGGACCTGTTACGTGAAACTTTTCCATTATTAACTCTTATGCATGATAAATTGGCGAATATTATAGAAGTTATTTACCAATAGATAAATGTATTTCATGAAAAAATTGAAATACGCCCTTCTTCTAAATCAACGAAAAGTAAATAAAATTAAGGGCTATCGAAATTTCATCATATTACCTAATTTAATAATAATTAGTATTAATCAATGATCGACTCAGGCTAATTAGCATCTTATATTGGAATACATTAATTTTTAAATATAATTTGAGTTATGAGATATGGTTGACAAGGATTTAATATCTCAGTATAAGACAATAATGTTCAATTAAGAGAAAAGGTATGTTTGATTCACTCGCTAAAGCAGGAAAATATCTAGGCCAAGCCGCTAAATTAATGATTGGCATTCCTGATTATGATAATTATGTTCAGCATATGAAGCTCACTCATCCAGAACAAACACCCATGACTTATGAAGAGTTTTTCAAAGAGCGTCAAGATGCAAAATATAGTGGCAAAGGTGGATTTAAATGTTGCTAACGATTAAGGGACAATAAATGACAGACCCTATTTCATCTTCATTATTACCTGTTACCTTATTAACTGGTTTTTTGGGCTCCGGTAAAACAACACTTATTAATTATCTGTTAAAGCATAACCATGATGAGAAAGTAATTATTATCGAAAATGAATTTGGTCCAGTAAATATCGATAGCAGTTTATTAAATGTTAGTACCGAAATTCAAATTGTCGAAATGACTAATGGGTGTATTTGTTGTACCGTACAAGGCGAACTTACTGAAGCATTACATAAATTACACACAAAGCGTTTAACAGGCGAATTACAATTTGATCGGCTGATTATCGAAACAACTGGACTTGCCGATCCAGCACCAATCATTCAAACCTTTTTTATTGATGATTTAATTCGAGAAACAATTCAACTTGATGGAATTATTACTCTTGTCGATGCCAATCATATTTTAAAACATCTTAATGAACATCCGGTAACCCTTTCACAAATTGGTTTTGCAGATCGTATTATTTTAACTAAAACTGACTGTATTAGTGATCAACAAAAAGCCGAAGTGATTAATCGAATTCATAAAATCAATCATAAAGCCACTATCTTTGAAGCTATAAAAGGGCAAATACCAAAATCACAATGGCTTGATATACATGCCTTTGATCTCAGTGATGAACTAACAATAAATAAAGGCTTTTTTGTTATCAACCCAACGAAAAAACTTGAAGTAAACTTTCAACCACTACCAATCCAAAAACAAGCAACATTATGGGGTGATAATATTTGTTCTTATCTTTTTGAAGCTGGTGAGCTCGACCTGAAAAAGATTGGCACCTTTATGGAGAGCTTAGTCGAACAATATGGTAACGACATGTTACGCTACAAAGGTGTTTTAGCTATCAAAAATAACAATCAACGATTGATTGTTCAAGGTGTACATAAAGTCGTGGGATTTGACTATGGTTCTCCTTGGCAAAATTTAGCAGAAAGAATATCTCGATTAGTAATTATCAGTCGTACGTTGCCATTTGATGAATTAAATAAATCGTTTTTAAAAACAGTATCAGACCAATAACAAAAATTAATGCGTTAAAAAGGCAAATTCACATCCTATTTTTATACTGAAACACATACTTTCCTGAAACTTCTTTACAAATTAACTGGCATAGAGCAACTCACATCTCTAATAGCCACACTTAGTTTAATTTGCTACCATAACCGCCTTTTAAACATGATAAGACAAGCAACACAATACATGGATTACGATATCGCAATCATAGGACTTGGACCGGCTGGCAGTACACTAGCTCGTTTACTTAACCCGTCTTTTAAAGTCATTGCATTAGATACAAAACATCAAACAGGAGATGGAGGATTTCATAAACCTTGTGGTGGACTATTAGCAGATGATGCACAGAGAGCCTTTGTTCGGCAAAATTTGAACTTACCAGCTGATATTTTAACGAACCCACAAATTTTTAGTGTCAAAACTTATGACTTACAAACCAAACTTGTTCGGAATTATCAACGAAGTTATGTGAGTTTCGATAGGCACAAATTTGATCTATGGCTAAAATCACTAATACCATCAAACGTCACCGTCCTTCATAATACACTTTGTAAAGAAGTTAGACGTATCATTGATGGTTATCAAATTACCTATCAAGATGAAAATAAAAATGAACACAATATCACCGCACAATATGTGGTCGGTGCTGATGGAGCCAATTCCCTTGTGAGGCGGATGCGATATCCTCAGCATACAATAAGACAATATGTGGCGATACAGCAATGGTTTCCAGAACTGCATCAAAACCCTTTTAATTCGTGTGTATTTGATAATGAATCGACAAATTGCTACGCTTGGAGCATTTCAAAAGATGGCTATTTTATTTTCGGTGGCGCTTTCCCCAAAAAAGTAGCAAATCAAAATTTTGAAAAATTAAAAGAAAAATTAGCAACACAAGGATTCATTTTCGGTAAACCGCTAAAAACAGAAAAGTGTTTAGTCGTTTACCCAAATCGATTGCGTGATTTTTACACTGGCAATGAGAATATCTTTTTAATTGGTGAAGCAGCTGGTTTTATTAGTGCAAGTTCTTTAGAAGGTATTAGCTATGCTTTGGATAGTGCTGAAATTTTAAGTAAAATTTTAAACAGCCACCACCCCAAACCTAATAAATGTTATTATCAACGCACAATTCCACTACGATTAAAACTTTATTGCAAAATTTTCAAAGCTAAACTATTAACAACCCCTTTATGGCGTAAATTGATAATGAAAAGCAAGATTGAGCATATTGAAAGAATTGAGTAACATAAAATCAAAAATAAGCATAGTATAAGAATAATAATGAAATATATGAGGAAATATCAATTATGTTTGATGTCGAAGATTTAATTCGTTTTAATCACGAATGGTCAGAAAAAATTGAGCAAGAAGATCCAGAATTTTTTAAACAGCTTGCCGTTGCACAAAATCCAAAATTTTTATGGATCGGTTGTTCAGATAGCCGTGTTTCAGCAGAAAAACTTATCCAGTTAAAACCAGGTGAGCTATTTGTTCATAGAAACGTAGGCAATCTTGTTATTCATACCGATCTCAACTGTTTATCAGTAGTGCAATATGCTGTAGATGTACTTAAAATTGAAGATATCATTGTTTGTGGCCATTTAGGTTGTGGTGGAATTCGTGATGCGGTTGAAAATCCTGATTTAGGGTTAATTAATAACTGGCTACTGCATATTCGTGATCTGTGGTTTCGAAATAGCTCACTACTGGGTCAATTTCCACCCGATATCCGCTTAGATGTGTTATGTGAACTCAATGTAATTGAACAAGTTTACAATCTTGGCCACTCCACAATAATCCAATCAGCATGGCAACGAGGTCAAAAAGTGAATTTACATGGTTGGGTTTACGGTATTGATAACGGTAAGATAACCGATTTACATATCACATCATCCAGCAGTGAAAATCTTGAAATTAATTATCGTGAGGCAATTTCTTATCTTTTAAATTTACATAAGTCACAAAAATAACCCAATTTTTTATTTAAAACGATAAATAACTTGATTGCTGCTTCCTCGCCACAATAAGCGAGGATCAGCAAGTTCTTGTATAAATTTTCCATCAATTAGCACATCAATGTAAGGAATAACGGCTTTTTGTTCGACAGTTAACTCATCAAGTTTATACCCAGTCCAAAGCCAGATATCTTTACTATCACACTCGGATTTAACGCGTTGAACCAGTCTTAATATCGTTGACACATTTTGTGGATGCAAAGGATCACCGCCAGATAACGATAACCCTTGCCGTTTTATCTCGGTATCTTGTAAATCTTTGATAATTTGATCTTCAAGCGATTGCGTAAATGGCAAACCAGAATTTACTCCCCATGTACTTTTGTTATAACAACCAGGGCACTGATGTACACAACCAGCGACAAAAAGCACGCAGCGAGTTCCTTCACCATTAACAACATCGACAGGATAATAACGATGATAATTCATAAGTATCGTATTTATTATTAACCAATTTGACCATTATTCAAATGTTTAACCCGACGTTTCACCTCTTCTTGTTTTCCAGCATTAAAAGGGCGAGCATCAGGGCTACCTAAGTATCCGCAAACACGGCGAATCACAGACACTTTTGAAGATTCATGATTACCACAACTTGGGCAAACAAAGCCTTTACTCGTACACGAAAACTCACCGGTATAACCACACTCATAACATTCATCAATGGGCGTGTTAGTTCCATAATAAGGCACTCGAGTATAACTGTAATCCCAAACATCTTCTAATGCTTTGATATTGTTAATCATATTTGGATATTCGCCATAGCAAATAAATCCACCATTTGCGATAGAAGGATACGTTTTTTCAAATTCGATTTTTTCGTATGGATTAACCTTTTTCTCGACATCAAGATGAAAACTGTTTGTATAATAGCCTTTATCAGTAACACCAGGAATTACACCAAACTCAGCTGTATCAAGTCGGCAGAATCGATCACATAAGTTTTCGCTTGGTGTACTATATAAGCTAAAACCATAACCAGTTTCATCCTTCCATTGATCTACCGCTTTACGTAAACGTCCAACAATTTCTACCCCCTTTTCACGTAATTTATCACTATCAAATGGGTGAGTTTGATTTTCGTAAAGTGCATTTAAGGTTTCATGAAGACCAATATAACCTAAAGAAATTGAAGCGCGACCATTTTTGAAAATCTCAGAAACACTATCGTCTTCGTTAAGTCGCACACCACAAGCACCTTCCATGTATAAAATAGGAGCTACCCGAGCTTTTACGCTATCAAGTCGAACAATACGCGTCATTAACGCTTTTTTACATAGCGCTAAACGTTTATCTAAAATTTCCCAAAAACGCGTTTCATCACCTTTAGCTTCAATGGCTATACGCGGCAAGTTTAGACTAATTACACCTAAATTATTACGACCATCATGAATTAATTGACCATCTTCTTCATAAACACCTAAAAAGCTTCGGCAGCCCATTGGCGTTTTAAATGAGCCAGTAACTTCGACAACTTTATCGTAGTTTAGAATATCTGGGTACATACGTTTACTTGCGCACTCTAAGGCAAGTTGTTTAATATCATAATTAGTATCATCTGGTTTATGATTAATACCATCTTTAATTGCAAAAACCAATTTCGGGAAAACAGCCGTTTTATGATTTTTACCAAGTCCTTTAATGCGAACTTTTAAAATAGATTCTTGAATTAAGCGTGATTCCCAACTTGTTCCTAAACCAAAACCAAAAGTAACAAACGGCGTTTGACCATTAGCAGTATGTAAAGTGTTCACCTCATATTCTAGAGATTGAAACGCATCGTAACACTCTTTTTGAGTTCGGCTTTTAGCATAATCTTCTGGGGTTGGGATATTCCACTCTTCTGCCACTTGTTTGTGTTTATTATAACTGATGGTAACAAATTTCGCTAAAACTTCATCGATGCGATTAATAGTCGTCCCGCCATAAATATGGCTAGCGACTTGTGCAATAATTTGCGCAGTTACTGCTGTCGCTGTCGCAATTGATTTTGGTGGCTCAATTTCAGCATTACCCATTTTAAATCCGTTAGTTAACATACCATCTAAATCAATTAACATACAGTTAAACATCGGGAAAAATGGCGCATAATCTAAATCATGATAATGAATTTCACCACAATCGTGAGCGCGTGCAATGTCTTTTGGTAATAAATATTGTTTAGCATAATGCTTTGCCACAATACCAGCGAGCAAATCACGTTGAGTTGGAATCACCTTGCTATCTTTGTTAGCATTTTCATTTAAAATAGCAACGTTACTTTGCTCAATTAGCCCACGAATATCTTGATTTAGCCGGCTACGTTCTTCACGAGCGCGATCACGATCATGGCGATACTCAATATAAGTTCTTGCTAATTTTTTATACGGACCTGACATCAACTGATTTTCAACCGCATTTTGAATTTCGTTAATATCGACACTCTCTCGCTCAGTCATTTGATTGGTAACAATACGAGCAACCGTTGCACAATAATCTGGATCATGAACATTGGCCGCCACTGCAGCTTTAACAATGGCATCTTTGATTCGAGTCTCATTAAATGCAGTTTGACAACCATCACGTTTAATTACTACAGGCATACATCTCCTCAATATTCATTAATAATTAGCAATTGGCATAGGTTTTATATCACTAAAAATATTCATGTAATTATTACTCTTGTATGATATAAAATAGAGTTTTCACATCGCTTAGATGGTACTATATATAGTGTTTATTTTGAATATTATACACCATATATAGTGTTTTTCTAGGTTTTTTAATAAATAAATAACTTGACAAGTTTAAAGTCAATAATGACAAGCATTTATGAAATACTAAGATGGAAGACGGGAAAAAAGAAATAAATCCACTAGAAAAACAAATAAACAAAAGTGCAAAGATTACTTGCACTTTTGTATACCAAAATAAGATTATTAATTAAACAAATTATGTTTCAATATTTAGCCAATCCGTATGGAACACACCTTCTTTATCAATACGTTGATAGGTATGAGCACCAAAATAATCTCGTTGTGCTTGAATCAAATTAGCGGGTAATACCGCCGAACGATAGCTATCATAATAAGCAATAGCCGCCGAAAGTGTTGGAACAGCAATACCTTGTTGTACGGCTAAAGACACCACATCACGCAATGATTGTTGATAAGCTTCAACCGTTTGGTTAAAATATGGTGCTAATAGCAGATTATCAATCTCATTATTATCAGCATAAGCATCGGTAATTTTTTGTAGGAATTGTGCACGAATAATACACCCTGCTCTAAAAATTTTAGCAATTTCACCATAATTTAAATCCCATTGATATTTATGGGAGGCGGCTTTTAATTGTGCAAAACCTTGCGCATAAGAGATGATTTTACCCATATAGAGAGCTTTACGAACTTTCTCTATCAGTTCTTTCTTATCGCCACTATAAGGCTCTTTTTGCGGACCTTTTAACACTTTTGCTGCCGCAACTCGTTGATCTTTAATTGCAGATAGGTAACGAGCAAATACAGACTCAGTGATTAATGATAAAGGCTCACCCAAATCTAAAGCGCTTTGGCTAGTCCATTTACCTGTTCCTTTATTGCCTGCAGCATCTAAAATCACATCAACTAAATAATTACCTTCTTCGTCTTTATGTTTGAAGATATCAGCGGTGATTTCGATCAAATAACTATCTAATTCACCTTTATTCCAATCAGTGAAAACGTCAGCAAGTTCATCATTAGTTAAACCAGCGGCATGTTTTAACACTGAATAACTTTCCGCTATTAGTTGCATATCGCCATACTCAATACCATTATGAGCCATTTTCACATAATGACCGGCCCCATTTGGACCGATATAAGTCACACAAGGTTCGTTATTAGCCTTAGCTGCAATTTGCTCTAATATAGGTGCAACTAATTTATAAGCCTCTTTTTGTCCACCTGGCATAATTGATGGGCCCTTTAGTGCACCCTCTTCACCACCAGAAACACCCGCACCAATAAAGTTAAATCCTTCAGCTGATAACGTTTTATTACGGCGAATTGTATCTTCGAAATAAGCATTACCGCCATCGATAATGATATCGCCTTTATCTAAAAGTGGGCGTAGTTCATCAATTACAGCATCTGTACCTTTACCTGCTTGAACCATGATTAGGATGCGACGTGGTTTTTCTAAAGAATTAACGAAATCTTCAATGGTAAAATAAGGAACCAATTGCTTATCAGAATGTTCAGCCATGACTTGCTCTGTTTTATCTTTAGAACGATTATAAATAGCAACAGAAAATCCACGACTTTCAATATTGAGCGCAAGATTTCGCCCCATAACTGCCATTCCAATAACACCGATTTGTTGTTTTGACATGAGTTGGCTCCTTTATTAAACCTTTATAACCTTAACCATAAGGCTTTTTAACAACATCTAAAACTTAATTAAGTTTTATAAATTACGCTATATTTTGCCATAAAAAAAGCCGTATCAGAATATAATACGGCTCTTTTTCATTACTTTAATGATATTTACTAACAACTGAGCAAATCATGAACGCTTCATCATTTCGAAAAACTCATCGTTGGTCTTAGTCATGGCAAGTTTATCAATCAAAAATTCCATCGCATCAGTCTCACCCATTGGGTTAAGAATTTTGCGTAAAATCCACATTTTTTGTAGTTCATCTGGTGAAGTCATTAAATCTTCTTTACGAGTACCAGAGCGATTAAAGTCGATCGCTGGGAACACACGACGTTCAGCAATTTTACGAGATAAATGAACTTCCATATTCCCCGTACCTTTGAACTCTTCGTAAATAACTTCATCCATTTTAGAGCCAGTATCAATCAGTGCGGTTGCAATAATTGTTAAACTACCACCTTCTTCGACATTACGAGCCGCACCAAAAAAGCGTTTTGGACGATGTAACGCATTAGCATCGACACCACCAGTTAATACTTTACCAGATGATGGAACAACTGTATTGTATGCACGAGCCAAACGGGTGATTGAGTCTAATAAAATAATCACGTCTTTTTTATGTTCAACCAAACGTTTTGCACGTTCAATTACCATTTCAGCGACTTGAACGTGTCTTGCTGCAGGTTCATCGAAAGTCGAAGCAACAACTTCGCCTTTAACTAGGCGTTGCATTTCGGTCACTTCTTCTGGGCGCTCATCAATCATCAATACCACTAATTCACACTCAGGATGATTGACTGCTAGACTTTGAGCAATATTTTGTAAAAGCATTGTTTTACCTGCTTTTGGTGGTGCAACAATCAAACCACGTTGTCCTTTACCTATTGGTGATGCCAAATCAAGTACTCTTGCTGTGATATCTTCAGTTGAACCATTACCTCGTTCCATTCTTAAACGAGAATTGGGATGAAGTGGAGTTAAGTTTTCGAAAAGAATTTTGTTGCGGGCGTCTTCTGGCTTATCGTGATTGACTTCGTTTACTTTTAACAAAGCAAAATATCGTTCACCTTCTTTTGGCGGACGGATTTTACCCGCAATAGTATCACCAGTCCTTAAATTAAATCGTCGAATCTGACTTGGCGACACGTAAATATCATCTGGTCCAGCTAAATAAGAACTATCGGCTGAACGCAAAAAGCCAAATCCATCTTGCAAAATTTCCAGTACACCATCACCAAAAATATCTTCACCACTTTTAGCATGTTGCTTTAAGATTGCAAAAATAATGTCTTGTTTTCTAAGGCGGGCTAGATTTTCAAGCCCCATTTTTTTTTCACCAAGCGCTACAAGCTCAGAGACAGAAGTGTTTTTTAATTCAGTTAAATTCATAATTTTAAAAATTCTTGAGGATAAAATTGATATGTTTGCAATTAATATTATTTTTGTCTATTTGTTTCATTTACTTATAAAAAAATTCTCTCTCTTACAACACATAAATTCAATCGATTAATAAGCTTTTGATGATAATTGAAGATCTGGATATAGAATTTCACCACTTTACCAATAAAACAATGAATTTGTAGAAAGGAATATTTGTAAGAGGTTAGCAATTTACACTAAAAATACTAATATGTCTATATTTAATTGAATTAGTTATTCTAAGTTGCTAAACCTAGTAAAAAGATAGAATCCAAAAGAGTAATATATAACTCATTACTCTTTTAACAACTCGTATTCAAATATAGGCTATTATAATTGCGGATCGATAAAATCTTTAAGCTGAGCTTTAGATAAAGCCCCTACTTGAGTGGCAACTACTTGTCCATTTTTAAAAATCAATAAGGTAGGAATCCCTCGAATACCAAACTTAGGTGCTACATTTGGGTTTTCTTCAACATTTAATTTAGCAATAACGATTTTATCACCATATTCTTGAGCTATTTCTTCCAAAATCGGAGCAATCATTTTACAAGGTCCACACCAAGATGCCCAAAAATCAACAAGAACTGGTTTTGCTGATTCATTAATTGTTTTATCGAAACTAGCTTCCGATAACTGAACGATATTATTACTCATTTTTATCTCCAACATATTTTACTTAATGCAATAATAGATGAGTTTAAATTACTCGACTAGTAATTAGTATAATAGGATATAATTATTAGTGATGCCACTGTATTTAGTATGTTATAATCTCAAAATTCTGATAATTATATCCGCAACCATAATGATTCAATCATATCTTACCAAAACAACTTTTAGTCAATTCCCCCTTCATCCTTTAGTGTTAAAAGCGCTTGAGAAAAAAGGGTTTGTTTATTGTACCCCTATTCAAGAAAAAACATTACCATTAACTGCTAAAGGAACTGATATTGCTGGACAAGGACAAACTGGAACTGGCAAAACAATGGCATTTTTGGCATCAACATTTAATCACTTGTTGAACCATGAACCTTTGCCCGATCACAAAACCAATCAACCAAGAGCTATTATTATTGCACCAACACGCGAATTAGTTGTGCAAATTTATCATGATGCTGAAGTTTTATCTGAAGAAACGGGCTTAAAATTAGGGTTAGCTTTCGGCGGCGATGGCTACGATAAGCAATTAAAAACACTCTCTACTGGTGTCGATATCTTAATTGCAACAACAGGGCGATTGATTGATTATGCGAAGCAAAATTACATTAATTTAGACGCAATTCAAGTTGTCGTGTTAGACGAAGCTGATCGCATGTTCGATTTAGGATTTATCCGCGATATACGTTGGGTTTTCAAACATATGACCCCACCACAAAAAAGGTTAACTATGTTGTTTTCTGCAACATTAACACATAATGTGCGTGAATTAGCCTTTGAACATATGAACAATCCACAATATGTCGAAATTGAACCGGAACAAAAAATTGGTCATCGCATCAAAGAAGAGCTATTTTTCCCATCTAATGAAGATAAATTAGCACTTTTACAAACCCTGATTGAGGAAGAGTGGCCAGATCGTTGCATTGTGTTTGCTAATACCAAAGTAACTTGCGAAAAGATTTGGCGACATCTTATTGCAGATGGTCATCGCGTTGGATTATTAACTGGCGATATTGCTCAGAAGAAGCGCTTATCAATTTTAGAGCAATTTACACAAGGTCACCTTGATATTTTAGTCGCCACCGATGTCGCTGCTCGAGGATTACACATTCCTAATGTTACCCATGTATTCAATTATGATTTACCTGATGATTGTGATGATTATCGACATCGAATTGGACGAACAGGGCGTGCAGGAGCCGAAGGTTACTCGATTTCGTTAGCCTGTGAACGTTATTCGCAAAATTTGCCTGCTATTGAAAAAGCAATTGATCATGCTATTCCCGTGAGCCAATATGACCCTTCAGCATTATTAATTGACTTACCAACACCAAAACCTTTTAGGCGCCCACCTCGTAGAAAATCTTCAAACTAGATATAGTAGGTAGGGAATTAATATCATCATAAAAAGTTAGCTAATAATGCAATGATACTTTGCTATAAATTATTTTTAGGTAGCTTTTTGTGATATTACTAATCTATTGTAATTAACATGGCTTGCCAAAATTATTCTTCATGTAAATTTTTATTCATCCGCTCTAAAAAACATTGGTATTCAAGCTCAATTTCATTTTTAGTTTCCTTTGATAAAGTAGCAACATGAAATCGATTCAATGAACTATATAAAACAAATAATATATTCATTGAAATGGCTTCCTTTTTCTTTTTTATCTTATAATATGCACTTAAATACCCTACTTGTTGAAATGTTTCGACATCTTTGATGCCAACACTGCACAATAACCTTTCTAATGACAAGGTCATATTGGGTAGTTCTTTTATCCGATTTGCTTTAATTTCATTTTTTTCGTGTAGCTCCTTTTTAGTATATGTGATCACCATATTTACCATAGTAACTAATTTTTCTTGAGCCTTAAAAAGTTCCTCATCAACTTTATAGTAATCAAGTAATTTCGTTGACATCCCCATTGTTATACTCAACGGCTGCATACCTAAATCAATAAAAAATGAGCGATAATCAGGATGCCCTCTTAAATAAAAATCTTTTTGGGTAATCCAGCCAAACATTGTATCTTTACTATTAACGCTAAATCCACCAAAAAATGTTTTGATTGAAATATCTTCAATGTCAGAAAGTACTGTTAAAATTCGATTTGCAAATATTGAGCACATAATTAATTTCCATCTGAATTTTATTAAGTAACCGAAATAACTTACTGGTTAATCTAAATTATAGCTATGCTATATTCAAACTATTTCTAAATAAATTCATAATTATGGGATCTGCATTCCATATATAAAGATTAAATATATTATTGCTTGATAAATTATATTTTTGTGAAATTGGAACAATTTTTGTAAAAAAATAGCATTAAGAAAAAATAAATCTTAATAATTCTTAACAAAAGAAAAATAGCTTTAACATTGTTATTCTGTCGTAATAATTATACAATCAAAACCTGTTAACTTAATGGTACTTAATTTTTGTCGAATTGAATCAACATGATAAAAAACATTTTTGCTTTATTTTTTATGTTTTACTCTTTTGTCGCATCTGCCGATAAATTGCCCTTAATTGATTCGTTAATACTTTGTACCCCTGAATTTTTTAAACAAGTTTATACCCATAAAGATGAATTAGAAAAATATACTGACATCAAAAATTTTAACCAAAACCAAGCTTACATTCCTGTAGAAAATCGTTCAGATATCGCCAAAAACCATGTTAATTTCAAAACCCCCATGACTTATAAAAACCTAAAAATTACAGGCTATTATGATAGTGCTATGGATCTTGGTAAAATGGGAAAATATTATTTTTGGGGATTTATCATCGATAATGATATTAATCAAATCAAAGAAGCATTGGGGTTTATAGATTGGAAAAATATGGAGGATAACCTACTTTATATCGGAAATCCAAAGGTACGAAGTATTGATGATGACATCCAAACCTGGCATAAAAATACCGGTACTGTTGTTGGAGTAAAAACCATTCCAGCACCGAATACTACTGAAAAACTACTATTACTTGAAAAAAGTCCAAATATGAATCTTCTTATTTGTTCTATTCAAGGTATTGTAACTCCTGAACTACTCAAGCAAGAACGACCAGACATTCTTCAATAATTAAAATTAAATCGCTAAATCATCCATTTCACCCGTGCGAATACGAATAACCTGCTCAACATTATAAACAAAAATTTTGCCATCACCGATTTTGCCCGTTTGAGCGGTTTTCATAATAGTTTCGATACACATATCTAAAATATCATCTGAAACAACTAGCTCAATTTTCACTTTGGGTAAAAAATCAACCATATATTCTGCACCACGATAAAGCTCTGTATGGCCTTTTTGCCGCCCAAAACCTTTAACTTCAGTTACTGTCATACCGGTAATACCTTGCTCGGCAAGCGCTTCTCGAATATCATCAAGTTTAAATGGTTTAATAATTGCTTCAATTTTTTTCATATCTATTTTCCTTTAATTCAAAATTACCAATTTTTAAACCCAAAAGCAGAAGTAATTGGATAACGTCGACCTTTGCCAAAGTTACGAGCTGTGATTTTCGGGCCAACAGCTGATTGGCGACGTTTATACTCATTGATATCGACCAATTTAATCACTCGCCTTATTGTCGCCTCATCATAACCTTGTGCAATAAGTTGTTCAATGGAAAGATCGTGTTCGACATAACCTTTCAAAATGCCATCTAAAATATCATAAGGAGGTAAGCTATCTTCATCTTTTTGATCAGGTGCTAACTCCGCTGAAGGTGGTCGTGTTATCACTCTCTCAGGAATAACATAAGAACGCGTATTTCGGTATTTTGACAACGCAAACACCATTGTTTTAGGAACATCTTTAAGCACATCAAAACCACCAGCCATATCACCATAAAGGGTTGCATAACCTACCGACATTTCACTTTTATTACCCGTTGTTAGCACCAAACTACGACGCTTATTTGACAGTGCCATTAAAATAACACCACGACAACGGGCTTGTAGGTTTTCTTCCGTTGTATCTTTTTGTGTATCTAAAAACAGTGGGCTTAGCGATGACATAAATGCATCAAACATCGGCTCTATTGAAACAATGTTAAATTCAACCCCCAATATTTCGGCTTCTTCTTTGGCATCTGCAATACTAATATCGGCTGTATAACGAAACGGCATCATCACCGCTTGCACTTTATCTTTACCTAAAGCATCAACCGCAATAGCAAGGGTTAAAGCAGAATCAATACCACCAGAAAGCCCTAATACTGCGCCTTGGAAACCATTTTTAGTCACATAATCGCGAGTTGCAAGTACTAATGCATCATAAACTGAAGCTAATTGATTATTTTCATTCTTATCAATTATCACGGGATGATTTATACCCAATTGAAAAGCAACAATTTGTTCTTCAAATGAATTTAGCTGACAAACAATTTCACCGTGTTCATTACAAACAAAAGATCCACCGTCAAAAACTAATTCATCTTGCCCCCCCACTTGATTGACATAGATAATAGGTAACTCTGTTCGTTTTGCATGTCGTTTAACTAAATCATGTCGATGTTTTTGTTTTGCATAATCGTAAGGCGAAGCATTAATTGCTACCACAAAATCAACTTGAGCTTGTTTAATATCATCGATTGGCTGATTTTGCCAAAGATCTTCACAAATTAACAAGCCAATCTTTTGACCTTTAAAATTGACTACGCAAGTGTGATTGTCAGCAGAAAAATAACGCTTTTCATCAAATACATCGTAATTGGGTAGCCATTGTTTATGATAGCAAGCTAACAATTTTCCATCACAAAAAAAGGAAAGCGCATTATAAATATTTTGATCTTGCCAATGCGGATGACCAACAATGACTGCACACTGTATACTTGCTTGTTGAATTAATGATAATGCGTTTTGACAACGTTCTTTAAAATCAACACGGAAAATTAAATCTTCGGGTGGATACCCACACAAAGCAAGTTCTGAAAAAATAATGAGATCGTCGGATGAGTGGCTGTTTATCAATTCAATAATCTGTTGAGCGTTCCCTTCAATATCGCCCACACGCCAATTTTTTTGTGCTAAAACAATAGATAAAGACATATAAAATTTAATATCACAAATCGAAATTATCATTAAGTTTAAATGATTCTAAGTTGCACTGCCACTTTTTTATCGCTAACATGCAACAATAAATTGGCTTTGACTTGTCTGGAAATTATTATGCAAAAAATATTAAATGTGGCATTAGCTAAACGCAGTTACCCCATCACTATTGGTGAAAATCTACTAAGCGAATTTCAACATTTTAAACTCCAAGCTGGTCAACGCGTGCTCATTGTTACGAATGAAACTATCGCGCCCCTTTATTTACAAACATTAATTGATATGCTTGAAAAGCATGGTATAAAGACCGATTCAGTCGTTGTTCCTGATGGTGAGCAGTATAAAACGATGGAAACATGGAATACGATACTCACAGCCTTGCTTGCCCATAATCATACCCGAAGCTCAATCCTTATTGCACTTGGTGGGGGCGTCATTGGTGATGTTGCTGGATTTGCCGCATCAGCTTATCAACGTGGCATTAAGTTTATTCAAGTACCTACCACACTACTATCTCAAGTTGACTCATCTGTAGGTGGCAAAACCGCGATTAATCATCCACTGGGTAAAAATATGATTGGCGCATTTTATCAACCGCAATCAGTTGTCATTGATCTCAATTGTTTAAAAACATTACCGCAACGAGAACTTTCGGCAGGACTTGCTGAAGTGATAAAATACGGTATTATTTTAGACCCCGAATTTTTTAATTGGTTAGAACAACATATAGAAGATTTATTAAATTTAGATGTTAACGCATTAAGTTACTGTATTTACCATTGCTGCGAACTAAAAGCAAAAGTGGTTGCTGCTGACGAAACTGAACAAAACATGCGCGCCATTTTAAATCTTGGTCATACTTATGGTCATGCGATAGAGGCAGAATTAGGCTATGGAAACTGGCTACATGGCGAAGCCGTCAGTGTCGGTATGCTAATGGCTGCACAAACCGCAAAATTACTTGGTAAATTAACCCAAGCAGATATTGAACGGATTAAAAACTTATTAATTCGTGCTAAGCTACCGGTTAACAGACCAACAACAATGCCGATTGAATCTTACCTACCACACATGTTACGAGACAAAAAAGTACTATCTGGACAATTACGGCTAGTTGTACCCACTAAAATTGGGCACGCTGAAGTGATTGATGGCATTGATAAAGACGTGGTATTTCAATCTATACAACTTACTTAATCAATGATTGATAAAACTAGTCGCATCATTGCTAGTAAGTTAAGAAACTACGTTAATGAATATATATAACAAAACTAACGCCGTATCACAAATAAGCGATATGGCGCTTATATCATATTCAGTTATATTTTTTGTAAAAAATATTCAGGATTCTATACCGTTTCGCGATTAATTTAGACTTCGCAATATCTATTCGTTAAAACATGTGATAACCATCGTATCAATCAAAAATTCACAAAACCGGCTTGTCCACACATGAATGACAAAGCCATAAGAGATAAGTACTTTAATGAAGAAAAGTGTTCACTTTTTCGGTTATATTTTTTGTAAAAAATATTCAGGATTCTATACCGTTTCGCGATTAATTTAGACTTCGCAATATCTATTCGTTAAAACGTGTGATAACCATCATATCAATTAAAAATTCACAAAATCAGCTTGTCCACACATGAATGACAAAGCCATAAGAGATAGGTACTTTAATGAAGAAAAGTGTTCACTTTTTCGGTTATATTTTTTGTAAAAAATATTCAGGATTCTATACCGTTTCGCGATTAATTTAGACTTCGCAATATCTATTCGTTAAAACGTGTGATAACCATCATATCAATTAAAAATTCACAAAATCAGCTTGTCCACACATGAATGACAAAGCCATAAGAGATAGGTACTTTAATGAAGAAAAGTGTTCACTTTTTCGGTTATATTTTTTGTAAAAAATATTCAGGATTCTATACCGTTTCACGATTAATTGAGACTTCGCAATATCTATTCGTTAAAACATGTGATAACCATTGTATCAATCAAAAATTCACTAAACCTACCTGCCGACAAACGAATGGCAAAGCCGAAAGCCTGATACGGAAATTTATGAAGAAGTAACCTAATCAACAATAGTTAGCAATTCAAAAGATAGAAAATAAAAGGTTAAGAAATTTATTAACTTTTATAATACGGTTAAACCACATAATGTGATTTCAGATAAAACACTTTATGCATTTTTAGCGGATTATTTTAATCATGAAGTGTGAACAACTCGGTGTTTTCCTATAACTTATCGAAATGTAAACATTTAATTACACAATTTTAGATCTGGTTTGTTTAGATACCCGTTTTGCAAGTATCTTTTTATCAAGTCACAAAATATAAAAATGAATCATTTAGTAAACAGTAAAAATTTCATTTACTATTATGTAATTTTGTGTTTACATAATAAGCGTTTATGTAATTAATATTTTACATATAAAATATAAATGATTTTAACAAGGAAAATAAAAATGTTAAAAGATACCCTAAATAATGTTCGAATCCGAGACGAACACATGTTAATCACCCCCGAAGAAATCAAACAGCTTTATCCTCTTTCTGAAGATTTAAAAAATCAAATAGCCTTGTCTCGTCAAACTGTTGTGGATATTTTAGAAAGGCGAGATCACCGACTACTTATCGTCTGTGGTCCTTGTTCTATTCATGATCCTATTGCGGCACTTGAATATGCGCATAAATTAAAAAAACTCTCAGACGAAGTTAAGGATCACTTATTTATCGTCATGCGTGTTTATTTTGAAAAACCAAGAACCACTGTTGGTTGGAAAGGTTTGATTAACGATCCTCATATGGATAGCTCATTTGATATTGAGCATGGACTAAAAAAAGCACGCAAATTACTGCTCGATATTGCTGAAATTGGCTTACCTATTGCTACCGAAGCATTAGATCCCAATACACCACAATATATTGCCGATTTAATTAGCTGGTCAGCAATCGGTGCAAGAACCACAGAGTCACAAACCCATCGAGAAATGGCTTCAGGGCTTTCGATGCCTGTCGGTTTTAAAAATGGCACAGATGGTAGTTTGGATGTTGCCATTAACGCCATGAAATCAGCCTCTATGCCTCATCGTTTTGTAGGCATTAATCAACAAGGGCAAGTGACCGTTTTACAAACAATGGGCAATCCACATGGTCATGTTATTTTGCGTGGTGGTAAAACACCTAACTTTGATGCTGAAAATGTCGCATTATGTGAAATTCAAATGCAAAAAGCAGGGTTATTACCTAACTTAATGATTGACTGTAGCCATGCCAATTCCAATAAAGATTATCGCAATCAACCGATTGTTGCCGACTCAATTATTGAACAAATCAAGCATGGTAATAATTCAATTATTGGCGTGATGATTGAAAGTAACTTGTTTGAAGGCAACCAATCTTCTGAACAACCGCAAGAAAACTTTAAATATGGTGTGTCAGTGACCGATGCTTGTATCAATTGGGAAACCACCGAGCAAGTGTTGCAAAAAATGAATAGCCAGTTAGCTACACCTCTAATTGAAAGACAAAAACAACCACCTAAAGCTTAATTTTTTTGATATCTTCCTCCACCTCAAAAGGTGGAGGATTCTGCTATAGTCGAGTTAGCTATCTCAATCATCTACACCGCCTTTTTAGATATAGCCTATTCTCAATATAGCTAATACGGTAATCTTATCGATATTTTTCCCAAATAATATTTATTACTTGTAAGAAAACGACAAGTTATTTCCTAACAAATAAATGAAGATAAATATATCGCCAATAATAGTATCGACGATATATCGGTTAGTTAACCTAGTTGTTTGCGAGCATTACGGAACATTCGCATCCATGGGCTATCTTCGCCCCAATTATCTGGATGCCATGAATTAGCAACTGTTCTAAATACCCTTTCTGGATGTGGCATCATAATGGTTGCTCGCCCATCTTCAGATGTCACCGCAGTAATTCCGTTTGGTGAACCATTGGGATTGGCAGGGTACTGCTGTGTTACTTTGCCATAATGGTCAATATAACATGCCGCTATTAATGCTGATGCTTCTAAATTAGTTAGATGCGTATCATCACAAACCTCAACACGCCCTTCGCCGTGTGAAACCGCAATTGGCATATGTGATCCCGCCATATCAGTAAATAGCAACGAAGGGCTTGATTGAATTTGCACTAAGCTAAAGCGCGCTTCAAAACGTTCTGACAAATTACGCACAAAACGAGGCCACAAATCAGCCCCTGGAATCAGATCCTTAAGGTTTGACATCATCTGACAACCGTTACAAACCCCTAACGATAATGTATCTTTGCGATGAAAGAATCGTTCAAATTCATCACGCACCTTTTCGTTAAATAAAATCGATTTAGCCCAACCTTCGCCCGCGCCTAGCACATCGCCATAAGAAAAGCCACCACAAGCAACCAGTGTACTAAATTGGTTAAGAGTAATGCGACCTGAGAGTAAATCAGTCATATGCACATCAATGGCCTCAAAACCAGCTCGATCAAATACGGCGGCCATCTCGACATGCGAGTTAACACCTTGTTCACGTAAAATAGCGACTTTAGGTTTTGCACCTTTAGCAATATAAGGCGCTGCAATGTCCGTTTGTGGATCGAAAGTTAAGTGCACATTTAAGCCCGGATCATCTTCATTTTGTTTCGCTTGATGTTCTTGATCGGCACACTCAGGATTATCGCGTAACCGCTGCATCTGCCATGTCGTTTCGGCCCACCATGTTCTTAATATTGAGCGCGACTCACTATAAACCACAGCAGATTTGTTACGCACAATAAATTGTTGTCCTGCTTTAGCACTACCCAAAGCATGAACCGTATGGGATAAGCCAAACTGCTTAAAGCAAGCTATCACATCATCTAAACAACTATTGGCCACCTGAATAACAGCACCAAGCTCCTCATTAAATAGCGAAGCAATCACATCATGGCCTAATTGAGAAATATCAACATCAACACCACAATGCCCAGCAAAAGCCATCTCGGCTAATGTCACAAACAGCCCCCCATCGGAACGATCATGATAAGCCAGCAACACATTTTGACTGACTAAAGCTTGAATGGCTTGATAAAAAGCAAGCAGCTCTTTAGGATCATGAACATCCGCTGTTTGTTGGCCTAAATGACGATACACTTGCGCAAGTGCGGTTGCCCCTAATGCTTGATGACCTTTCGATAAATCAACCAACAATAACGTATTATCTTGATCGGTACGCAATTGTGGTGTTACGGTTTTACGCACATCTTCAACGCGCGCAAATGCCGAAATCACCAATGATAACGGTGATGTCACTGCTTTTTGTTCACCATCTTCTTGCCATGTGGTTTTCATCGACATCGAATCTTTACCAACCGGAATTGCAAGTCCCAATGCTGGGCATAGATCTTCACCTATTGCTTTAACGGCCTGATAAAGCCCAGCATCTTCGCCCGGATGGCCAGCGGCGGCCATCCAGTTAGCTGAAAGCTTAATGCGTTTGATATCACCAATATTCGTTGCGGCAATATTGGTAATCGCCTCACCAACAGCAAGCCTTGCCGAAGCTGCAAAGTTAATTAGCGCAACTGGCGCGCGCTCTCCCATAGACATAGCTTCGCCATAATAGCTATCAAAACTTGCTGTGGTGACAGCGCAATCGGCAACTGGTACTTGCCAAGGTCCAACCATTTGATCTCGCGCCACCATCCCCGTCACAGAGCGATCACCAATGGTAATTAAAAAGGTCTTTTCGGCAACCGTTGGTAAGTGTAAAACCCGTTTGACCGCATCATATAAATTAATGTCAGCAGTTGAAAAATTATCACCATGCGCCTGATGTGTTTTTACATCACGTTGCATTTTAGGCGTTTTACCAAGCAGTACATCCAGTGGCAAATCTATCGGGTTATTATTAAAATGCTCATCATGCAAAATCAGCGCTTTATTCGCTGTTGCCTCACCAATAACGGCATAAGGCGCTCGTTCACGCTGACAAAGCTCATCAAACAATGCTAATTTATCGGATTGGATGGCAAGAACATAACGTTCTTGCGATTCATTACACCAGATTTCTAGCGGGGACATACCCGGCTCATCGCTGAGTATTTTTCGGAGCTCAAATTGACCACCACAGCCACCGTCACTAACCAGCTCAGGCATCGCATTAGATAACCCACCAGCACCCACATCATGAATAAATAAGATAGGGTTATCTTCACCTAGTTGCCAGCAACGATCGATAACTTCTTGACAACGGCGCTCCATTTCAGGGTTATCACGCTGAACAGAAGCAAAATCCAGATCTGCATCGGATTGACCTGATGTCATAGATGAAGCAGCGCCACCGCCTAAACCAATATTCATTGCTGGACCACCTAACACAATCAGCTTAGAGCCAGCCGGAAACTCACCTTTTTGAATATGTTCACGGCGAATATTACCCATACCACCCGCTAACATAATCGGTTTATGATAACCTCTCACTTCTTTGCCATTATGGCTATTTACTCGCTCTTCATAAGTGCGAAAATAACCTAATAAAGCCGGACGACCAAATTCATTATTAAACGCCGCTCCCCCTAAAGGACCCTCCATCATAATATCAAACGCACTGACAATACGATCAGGCTTACCAAAATCGTATTCCCAAGGCTGTTCAAAGTTAGGAATACGCAAATTAGAAACCGAAAACCCAACCAATCCTGCTTTCGGTTTAGCCCCGCGCCCTGTTGCCCCCTCGTCACGAATCTCACCACCACTCCCGGTTGCCGCACCCGGCCAAGGCGATATGGCGGTTGGATGATTATGCGTTTCCACTTTCATTAAAATATCAGCATATTCTTGATGATAACCGTAGGTTTTATTCTCATTATCTGCAAAAAAGCGCCCAACGATTGAGCCATCCATCACAGCGGCATTATCCTTATAAGCAGACGAAACATAATCAGGAGTGTGTTCAAAAGTATTTTTGATCATCTTAAACAGTGATTTAGGCTGCTTTACCCCATCAATAATCCAATCAGCATTAAAAATCTTATGGCGACAATGCTCAGAGTTGGCTTGCGCAAACATATAAAGTTCAATATCAGTCGGATTACGTTTTAATTTTTCAAAATTTTCAACTAAATAATCAATCTCATCAGATGCTAACGCTAAACCTAATTTAAGGTTAGCATCTTCTAACGCTTTGCGCCCTTGGGCTAATAAATCAATGGTTGTCACAGGCGTTGGAGACTCAACGTGGAATAGCTGCTCGGCTTGCTCAACACGACTAAAAACAGCTTCCATCATGCGATCGTGAATCAATGATAAAAAATCATTTTTTTGTGAATCGGTTAATGGCGAACTCACTTGCACATAATAAGCGATTCCTCGTTCAATACGGCGAATCTGCGACAAGCCGCAATTATGCGCAATGTCCGTCGCTTTTGACGACCAAGGCGAAATGGTTCCGGCTCTTGGAGTAACTAAAAAAAGTTGCTTGCTAGATGTCTCTTTAACATTGATTTGTGCGGTTTTAGGACCGTATTGTAATAATTTATCTAAAGTTAGCTGTTGTTCAGCCGTTAACTCGCCAGCCAAATCAACAAAATGGAGGTATTGGGCTTCAATATCGATAACAGGGATGGATTTTTCACAACAAGTAGATAAGATTTTACTAATACGAAATGCAGATAAAGCAGAACAGCCAGCTAAAATTTTCATGCTAATTACTCTTTTTAAGCCAAACATAGGTTAAAAAATAGAACAACATTATAAAAGAAAGTGAACAATGTGGCTATCTTAAATACAGTTAGTCAAGCGATAACAAATTGGAAAGCCGCTTTGTACGTCTAAGACGCATTTGGATTCCTACCAAATGTTCTATGCCTATTAACTCACTTAGCAAAACTTAAAAGAGAAAAAGAAGCCAGACTTTGCCTTGAGTAAAAATATTAAAAAACATCAAAATTATTGTTTAGATATTTGATTTTACTAAAATTTTATTTTTAGCCAAATCAATTAGTTATAGAGTCCTTCAACCTCAGTGCCAGAGGTTTTGTTTTTTGGGTTATACTCTTTTGCTATTTAACTGCAAAAAAGTATAACCTACCAACGTTATCAACTCAAAGCCTGTCTTAGGCTAAGATGGCTTTCTTTGGTTGTTGATTCTTAAAATGGCAAATAATTTCTTCCATGACGCGAGAATTAAGAGCTAAGGAGCGACACAAAGTGCGGAACGCCTCGGATCAGGGTTAGTAAGCACACTACCTTGAAAAATCTCAAACCCATCACTAGTCGGGAAGCTATGATTGAAGTCACCCATACCTATGTACAGCTGTATATATCCCCACTCAGAAAAAAAACCACCGCCTATTCGACGCTGGTAATAATTACCACTTGATGAGGGCGTAGCACCAACAGCGCCTTGACACTTATCAGAGTTCTCACCCGAACAGACTGCATTGGTAAGGTCTTTTACTCGTGAAAGACGATATCCTAAACCGCTACACCAAGAGTCTGAGGGTAACCTTTGCCTTCCGTCTTGTCGGTAGACAAACCACTGCTGTAATACAAATCCATATTTTACGACTACATTACCCTGACTATCTCTACCCACTAACTCAAAGGTCTGCGGTAAATTTGGCTTAGCAATTCGACTAGGATTAAGATTCTCCCATTGATCTTCTGCCTCCGGACCAGTTAAAGTAACCTTTACAAGTTTACCATCTAAACCCGGTGCCATTGTGGCAGTTATACCCTCATGGGTGACAGGTTCCCAAGTCAATTGACCGCCACCACCACCTATTCCTAAAATAAAGTAGAGGCCATTTAAACCAGTAGTCGGGAAGTTTCGATCGTAAGATGCTGGGTCGGTTGATTGAGTAATAAAAAAACTTGTTGAACCATCAGGATCCCACATGGAAGCAGGACCATCAGTTGGATGAGTACCCCCCCAATAGGAAGGCCTTGGCTGGGCATAACAGGCTTTTAGTGATGATTGAGGATTGATATAATACGTTGTCCCGTTATACTCGAAAGGAGTACGATTAGGCACACCGTATTGTGTACTTAACACTCCCTCGTCATTAAAAATCACCATTTGATAAGGTGCTTTACAAATATCTAAAACATCGTTACGACTCACCTTCCTGTAAAATCTATCGCGTAAAAGAATTTCTAAACTACCTGGTATTACTACATCGCCCTCATCACCACCCCATAATCCTTCAGTTTCTACAATTACATCGCCATCACCATCATCATCACCCCATAATTTATGTGTAGTAATTAGCTCATTTAACCCTATTGATGTCATTGATTTTGGTATTAACATGTCAATATCATTAAAACTTTCCCCGACTCGAGGTAACATAATTGGGTTTGAATTTGATGAGTTGTTGGTTTCTGGCGTGATTGTAGTACCATCTGATAACGTAAAAGAAAGAAAACCATCTGTTGTATTGGCCTTGGTTTTCCCCCCATCAAATGTTAAATACGGCGCGCTACCTTCAATGATTCCCGTGGTAATTGCTGATAATGCCTGAGTATGTAACGAATACGACAATAGCAACAACATAGCTAATGCTATAGGAAATCTTGATGATACTAATGAGGTTAAAGAAAAAACTCGACTAAAGGGAGATTTAGACGTATTTAAAATATAACGCAGCCAGAGCTGCTGTCCATAATTGTACTGCATAATATTCTGTCCATAAATTTATCTACTTTTTATTTAATCTTAATTTCCATAGCCTGATTATGAAATAAGTTAAATTTACTTTTAATCATTCCAAAGTATAGTATTTTTAAAAAATTTTCTCCTTTGGATTTAAAGAATTATAAAGAATCATAAAGAATTATCAAGAACAACCTTGATTAAGCTTTTAATGGAATACCTGAAAATATTTGTCAAAATCTTTCAGAAAAATATACGTTTGAGTATACAAATTAGTTTTTGGAGTTGATTCTAATAGTGGGCTGTTCAGAAAATATTGATTTATTATTCAATTACTGATTTACTGTTTATCTAAAAATTTGTAAATTATTATTTTAATTAACTATAAAAAATAAGTTGCCATGAAATAAAAAATATAAATATAGTGGTATTTATTAATTTTTCTAATTTGAAAGATCAAATCGTCACCTTAAAACTTCAGTTGACAGAATTATAAAATCACCATTTATTACAAACAGAACTACTTTATTGCCGATAATTGTTCGGCTGAATTAGAAAAAATCCCACAGTCAATCGAGAAACAAGGTATTATCAAAAACAAAGGCTGATTCGATAGGGAATTCATTTTTGCCTAAATGGTTAATTTGGATTTGTTTAGTTATTGGTGCTATGGCATTAATCATTATTGAATTAAAACTACTTAACGAAGTTAAGAAGCCTTCATAATTAAAAAGAGTGAGAATAGAAGATAACTTAATATGATACTTGCAATTGATGTTTATTACATTGATAACCGCGCCAAATCGGTCGGCGTTTTATTTCATAATTGGACTGATTCAACCTCAGCAATTGAACAGGTAATCACAGATTATCAAGATAATGTTGCGCCCTATCAATCAGGTCAGTTTTATCAACGTGAATTGCCTTGCATTATGTCACTGCTTGATAAAATTGATTTAAGTAAACTTACCTGCATTGTGATTGATGGTTATGTGCATTTGGATGAAGGTAAGATAGGGCTAGGTGGGCATTTGTATCATGCATTAAACAAAACCATTCCTATTATTGGTGTTGCTAAAAAGCCGTTTTCAGGCAATAGCGAGTATTTGATCGAAGTTCTTCGCGGTCAAAGTAAGCACCCGTTATATGTTACCTCGATAGGCATACCGCTAATAAATGCTGCCAATAGCGTGCAATCAATGGCAGGCAAACACCGAATGCCTGATGTGCTGAGCTATTTAGATCAACAAACAAAATTGTTTAAACACGAAGAATAATTTATTGAATTAGATTGAAGTAATGTAAATGAGGTGGCAACTACAATCATTCGCCGCCCCAATAAGTCGGCGAATGACTTAGTTAAATTATGCTTCGTTCCAGCTATCCCTTAAACCCACGGTTCGGTTAAACACTAGCTTATCATCGGTTGCATATTTGCTATCTAAACAGAAGTAGCCTTCACGTTCAAATTGATAAGCTACTTCAACTTTGGCATTTTGTAAGCTTGCTTCAACAAAGCCTTGTTTAATGACTAAAGAAGTTGGATTAATCGTCGCTAAAAAGTCCTCGGCAGCACCTGGGTTTGGTGTGTTAAATAGGCGATCATACAAGCGAATTTCAGCTGGTTTGGCAAACTTAGCCGAAACCCAATGAATAACTCCTTTAACTTTACGTCCATCTTCTGGGTTTTTATTTAATGTAGCAGGATCGTAGCTACAATAGATCGTTTGGATGTTGCCTTCGGCGTCTTTTTCAACGCGCTCAGCACGAATCACATAAGCATTACGCAAACGCACTTCTTTACCGAGTACTAAACGCTTGTAGTTTTTGTTAGCTTCTTCCCTAAAATCAGCTCGGTCGATATAGATTTCACGGGTGAATGTCGCTTCACGCATGCCTAATTCAGGACGATTTGGATGGTTTGGCATGCTAAGTATTTCATCAATACTGTCTGAAAAGTTTTCAATCACAACTTTAACTGGATCTAGCACTGCCATTGCACGAGGTGCATTTTCGTTCAGGTCTTCACGAATACAAAACTCAAGGGTACTCATTTCAACAGTATTTTCTTGTTTGGTCACCCCAATTCGACGGCAAAATTCCCGAATTGACGCTGGTGTGTAGCCACGGCGACGTAGTCCCGATATTGTTGGCATGCGTGGATCGTCCCAACCATCGACAATTTTTTCAGCTACAAGTAGATTCAATTTACGTTTAGAGGTAATAGCGTACTCTAAATTTAATCTTGAAAATTCATACTGGTGCGGACGCGCGTCGATAGTAATATTATCTAATACCCAATCATATAAACGGCGGTTGTCTTGGAATTCAAGCGTACAGAGTGAATGGGTGATATTTTCGATCGCATCTGAAATACAATGGGTAAAATCGTACATTGGGTAAATGCACCATTTGTTGCCTGTTTGGTGATGCTCGGCAAATTTGATGCGGTATAACACCGGATCGCGCATCACAATAAATGGCGAGGCCATGTCAATTTTGGCTCTTAGGCAGGCTTTACCTTCGGCGAATTTGCCTTCTTTCATTTGTGTAAAAAGGTCTAGGTTTTCTTCAACACTACGATCACGATAAGGACTATTTTTACCCGGTTGCGTTAAAGTACCACGATATTCACGAATTTCATCAGCAGACAGTTCATCTACATAAGCAAGCCCTTTATTGATGAGTTCAATTGCATAATCATATAGCCGGTCAAAATAGTCAGATGAGTAACAAATCTCACCATCCCATTCAAACCCTAACCAACGGACATCTTGTTTAATCGACTCAACATACTCTATATCTTCTTTAGCTGGATTAGTATCGTCAAAACGCAAGTTACACTTACCCTGATAGTCTTGCGCAATACCAAAATTTAAACAAATTGATTTGGCATGCCCAATATGTAAATAGCCATTTGGCTCTGGCGGAAAGCGGGTATGCGTTGTTTTATATTTGCCAGCAGCAAGATCCGCATCAATAATTTGACGGATAAAATTAGTCGGACGAGTTTCAGTCTCTGTCGGTAGTGAACCGCTCATAAAAAACCTCTGATGATATATTTATTAGAAACAAATTAAGAATATTTGCTTTGCTATTACTTCTTGTATTGGTTGATGAATATAACAAATTTTTGTTATTTCTGAAACGGAAAACCGGCTATTTGTATCGACAAAATTGGCTTTTAGCTAAACAATGCCGTTTTTTAACAAAATAGCCTGTTTTTTCAACAACAAAGCAAACATGAAAAATCAAATAAAATCAATATTTTTCTGACTGCTTTTTGACAGTGTTGCCAATAAATGCTACTTTTATTCATCGCCTGATTTTAGCGAAACTACAAATCTAGCCCCTCCAAGCGGGCTGGTGACAACAAACGCTTTGCCATCATGAAATTCTGCCATTAATTTTACATAAGCTAAACCAAGCCCATAACCACCAGTTGAACGTGTACGGCTAGTATCAAGTCTGGCAAAAGGCATAAAAATCTTTTCGCGCGCATCAAAAGGAATACCTGCGCCATCATCATCGATCTCAAGGATAACACGATTTTCATGTTTGGTGATATTTAAAACCGCTTTATGAGCTGCATATTTAAACGCATTAAGTAACAGATTTTTTACAATAGTTTCAACTAAATTGGTATCAATCATGGCGTATGCATCTTGGCTATTACAAGTTAGTTCAAACTCTTTAGGTTTGAATAACGCCAGTGATTGGCACACTTTTTCGCCCCACTCTTTGAGTGCTACACGCGTTAAGTTTAGCTCGATATTGCTTTGCTGCATTTTAAAATAATTCAAGCTGGCATTGATTAATGTTTCAAGCTCGTTAATATCATCACTCATACCTTTTTGTAGAAGACGTTTTTCTTGTTCATCGTTAGCTTCTTCAAGCATACTAAGTTCAAATCGCATTCTTGCAAGCGGAGTGCGTAGTTCATGTGCCATTGCATGAGAAATCGTTTGATTGGTACTTACTAAGTGTTCAATATGTGTGCCCATATTGTTTAATACGTTAGCTAGCGGCTTAAACAACCAACCTTTAACATTTTCGGTTCGTGCTTTTAAATTACCTTGTCCTAGTTGTTCGGCGGTCTGCCTGATATTAACCAAATCTTTCCAAACAGCACTAAACGCCATATAAATTAAAATAAAAAAGGTGATGGCACTAAATACAGCCCAAATAATGAGAAAGATGGTCAATGACATGGTGTTGGATGCCAAAATATCTCGCATGGCAATGGGGCCTAATTGCAATAAGTTGCCATCTTTTAAATCAATATAAACGACCTCTTTATCGCTATCATAAGAAAAGTCCAGCTTGTGTAACTCGTTAAGTACCGCATCGGGTAATGGTGTATTAATTGGCAATACTTCGATAGGATAACCAAAATAAGGTTGTAATTCACTAACCACTTCTTGAAGGGGACGATCTTTGTGCTCGTTAATTTGCATACGAATCAGGTTTACCGTGCCTCGTTGAGATTCTCGAAATACAATATGATCATCAGGCATATCGGTTAATGATGAAGGTAATGAATCAAAAACCAATAAAGCACCATAAGCAATGATACTTTGCAATAAAAGTAAAATGACTAGATAAAATACAATTCGACGATTAAAAAATAGCGGTTTGGCTAATAATTGTCTCAATGGTTTTCTCCCTCTCGCATAAATAAATAGCCTTTACCACGTACAGTTTTGATGCGCGATGGGTTATCTGGATCATCAAATAATTTTCGACGAAGTCTTGACACACGTGCATCAATAGAACGATCGCTACCATCAAAATCGATCCCTCTTACCTGAGAAAAAATATCATCTCGGGATAAAATTGTCCCTGCATTATGCGCAAGTAACCATAACAGATCAAATTCAGCTGTTGTTAAATCAATTTCTTGCTCTTGCAAAAGCACTTTTCGGTTTTCGCCATCGATAACTAAATTGTCAAATATTAGCGTTTTATTATTTGATGGCACAATCAATTCTTTATGATTGTCTTTGTCGGTTTCTATCTGTTTTCGTCTTAATAAGGCTCGTATGCGGGCAAGCAGTAATCTTGGCTCAACGGGCTTAGCTAAATAATCATCCGCCCCCAATTCCAGCCCAACGATTTCATCAATATTATCTTCGCTAGCTGTCATTATAAGGATGTAGTTAGTAAACCATGTGCGTATATCACGACAAATATCAAAACCCGTTTTTTCAGGTAACATCACATCTAATATAACCAGATCTGGATTAAGCTTTTGAATTCTTTCTTCAGCGCCTGCACCGCTATTATGCCATTCAACAAGATATCCTTGCCGAATAAGATAAACTTGAATTAGATTGGCTAACCGCTGATCATCTTCGATGATTAATATACGTTCACTCATTATTTGTTCTTAATCACTGCCACTTTTACTTAGAGATGCCTCATTATACAGACAATTATCCCCTCGTTACAAAATATATACAAAGAGCCTACAAAGTTTATTGTCACTCTATGAGAGAATCTGCGCCAATATCTTTAAATAGACTATTTTTATATCCAATATGAGTGCTTTTTCATCAATAACAAACCCTCTGTTGCATCCATCTTATACACAACATCACACGCCCATTATTTTGTGTGATTTTGATGGCACAATTAGTATAAAAGATGTTACCGATACGTTACTGAGCCATTTCGGTCAAGATGGTTGTGATGAGCTTGAAGAATTATGGGTTAATGGCAAAATTGGCTCTCAAGAATGTATGAGCAAGCAAATTGCCTTAATGGATGCAAGCTTAGATGAGCTCAATGACGTCTTATCTCAAATTGAAATTGATCCGGATTTTAAATCCTTTGTTCAATATACTGAACAAAATAATATCCCTGTCCACGTAGTTAGCGACGGTCTTGATTATGCCATTGAGTTTATTTTAAAACGTCATGGCATTAAACATTTGCCAATTTTTGCCAATAAATTGATGCACAATAATGCGCGCAGTTGGCGCCTTGAGTTCCCCTATGCAAACCAAGACTGCATCAAAAAAAGCGGTAATTGCAAATGTAATCATGTAAAAAAACAACAATATTTTCCACAAATACTGTATGTTGGTGATGGTTCATCAGACTACTGTGTATCGCATAATGTTGATTTCGTGTTTGCCAAAGACAAACTAGTTCACTATTGTGAAAAAAATAAGATTGAGCACTGTGCAATCAAGAGTTTTGCTAATGTAACACAAGCCTTACAACAGGCTCAGGATTGGCTAATTCCGGTCATGATAGTAAAAGAATAAGGAATACTAATGAGTACAATTGAAGATTTATCGTACTTTCTACCAGGTAACAAAAATGGCGTACTATTAATCCATGGATTAACAGGAACGCCCAATGAAATGCGGATTTTAGCTAATGGTTTACATAAAGCTGGATTTACGGTTTATGCAATCCAGTTAGCAGGGCATTGCGGTACAGAAGAAGATCTGTGTAAAACAACTTGGCAAGATTGGTATAAAAGCGTGCAAGATGGCGCTGATTATTTAGCGCAACATGTGGATAATATCTTTGTTGCAGGACTATCAATGGGAGCACTACTTGCGCTCAAACTGGCAGTAGACAGACCTGAACAAATCAAAGGAGTTGGTGTATTAGCGCCCACATTTTGTTACGATGGCTGGAGTATGCCATTTTGGGCAAAAAAACTGTTTTTCTTACTTGTTTACTTTAAAAAATTGGGTATTTTTCAAAAACAGGTTTTCATTGAACAACCACCTTATGGACTTAAAGATGAACGCATTCGTGCGGTGGTCTCTGAAAGTATGTTAAGTGGTGATGCTGCATCAGCAGGCCTTGCAGGAAATCCATTCCCTGCGCTTGCCGAAATGCAGTTATTGGCAAAAGCTATGCGCAAGCAATTGCCCCAAGTAATTTCGCCTTGTTTAATTATGCATTCAGGTAACGATGATATCGCCAATATAGAAACGAATGCCAAATTGGTCGAAAAGCAAGTATCAGGACCAACAAAGTTAGTGGTATTAAATGATAGCTATCATTTAATTACCATTGATAGCCAGCGCCGCGAAGTGATCAAGGAGTGTGCTTCTTTCTTTGATAATATAGCAGAAGGAATAAAAGCATAATGTCACCATTAGTTATTCTACTTTGGGTTAGTAACATTTGTTTCGATACTTTAGGACAAGTCGCTTTTAAATTTGCAGCCATCGCACCCAACAATCGCGATGGTTGGTACTATTGGCTAGATTTAGCAAAAAATAAGTGGATTTGGATTGGCGTTACCTCTTATGTGGCTGAATTTTTATTATGGTTAGCCTTTTTAACTTTAGTGCCTCTTTCTCAAGGGGTATTACTTGCCTCATTTAATATTATTACTATCATGCTAGTTGGCCGTATTATTTTCAAAGAATTACTAACTAGTTACCGCTTGATCGGAATGCTATTAATCACCGCTGGTGTTGTTTTTGTAGGGATGTCTTAATATGGCTAGATTTTACTTAATTGGTTTTTCTGTATTGCTCTTTTTTGACACAATTGCGCAATGTAGTTTTAAATTAACAGCAGTTGAAGCGCAACCTTTAGAGATGAGCCTAGAATGGTTAATTCGCGTATTTACTAATCCTTGGATTTATATTTCAATAGTGGGCTATATTCTGACCTTCTTCACTTGGATGACGTTATTAAAAAAAGCCCCTGTAGGTCCTGCTTTTGCGGCATCACACTTTGAAATTGTGACTGTCATGATTGTTTCGATCTGGTTATTTAACGAACCGATTACCTTATTCAAGTTAATTGGTACAATACTCATTGTTTCAGGCATTCTTTTTTTGGCGTTAGCAGAAAGCAAATTATCGAAACAAGATTCACACCATCATCAACATTAAGTTCCAATTATAATAAGGAAAGGTAGGTAAGATTTTATACTTAAACGCCTACTTTCCTGAAAGTTTTTCACACCAATTTATACCGCTAATGCTTTTAATAATGTCAAATTAAGTTGATGTTGCTCTTGTTGCCAATTGTTAAGGTTATTGGGTGATATGGTCGGTTGTTTATCAAGCGAACTGAGTAAACGTTTAAACCAATTTGATGGCTGCCATATTGACAGTTCCCCCGTAATATCACTGCCGATAATTCTAGGTTTAATTGACGATATAGTATCAAGCAGATGATACGTTTGTAGTTTGCCTTGATCCCAGTTGGTGTGAATCACCTCTTCGCTTAATACGTCTTTATCAATCGATAAATAGACTGGTTGTGCGCTATGATATTGTTCGGATAAGAAGTTAGCAATAAGGTCATCTGGTGTGGAAAAATGCCTAAAAGCATGTCCTAAGCCAATTTTTTTTGCCCATGTGACGTTGACATCTAAGCTCCAGTAAGTCAATTTTTTATGAAGCAGCGGTTTCCATCTATTTTCCCAAAAATGTGCTATACCAATATCATGAGAGGTAATGCCTAGCACATGTACATGACTCACAAAAGGCAAACTTGCCACATAACTAACCCATGATCCACAATGCACACCAAATAGATAGCGCATATTGTCTGGATGATTATCAAAAATCACAACTTGGATCGGATTATCTGCGGAATATTGCTTTGCTAAACGTTCAATAAATAGTAATGAAATATGATGAAAATCACCACTGCCCATTAATACCGTGCCATGGCTTTCCGGTAAAGATTGCTGTAATACCTGTTTAAATTGGCTAAATTGTTTCTTAGTGCAACCAAAACGAATTGTATCTTGCCACTGCGTAACATCAAGCGTTTGAGCATAACAAATATCACCCACGCTTCTATCAAAATTGAGAATAATAGGACAGGTCATGCTACTTTCTCCTTATCACTTTCAAAGAAACCAATCAATCTACGTAATATAATTCTGAATAACGGATTACGAATATAAACAAGATGCTTAGTAAAAGTAAATTTTGCACCTAGTGATGCTTTTACTTCAGGATCGGTCCAACCCGCAATATAATGACTAAATCCTTGCTGCAAAGCATATTCAAGATTAACAAACCAACTTACAAAATAAAGATTGAGCTCTCTTGCCTGTGGATAAACCATACCGATATACTTATCAACTAGCATATTGTTCACAACAAAACAAATATTGTACCCCACCAACTTATCATCATGGTGATAAGTCACAATATGCGCATTTTGGGTTTTGCTTTGTAATAGCTGAGTAAAAAAGGGTTTAGTCAATAAGTCAAAATGGATTTCACTTTGCTGATAAACATTAAGATACAATTGATAATACTCATCTAAAACCGCTTGGTCATAAAAACACTCATCACCACTATGCAACATATTAATCACTAATTTTTCTCGTGATTTTAGTTTTCGCCTAAAATTTTTACGTCGACTATAAGAAAATCGTGAAAAAATTTCATCCATATTGGCAAAATCAATCGGTAGCCAAGCTAATGCTTGCCCTTCAACTTCAATAAAACCTTGTTTTTTTAATGACGAAATAAGATGCATTGAATAATCATTTTCTTTTTCACTCAGTAAAGGCGATGCGACAGGTATATCTTTAACAATCAAAAAAGGATATTGCTTAGCATAAGCCATTTTAAGATGTTGTGCTAATTGATTAGCATCCACTTTATCATTTAGTAACGCATATTCCGAAACAGTTGCGCCAACAAAACAAGTATTGGGTTGTAAATAGCGCTGCCATTTATGGTAAAAAGGCAGTTTTTGAATTTTATGTCTGAAATCATCATCTGCAGTAGTAAGAAGATCAAACTTGGCAGAAAAAACAGGCACACCATCTTCACTCAGCCATGCGGAAAATTCTTGTGGAGGATGAGCTAGAAAATTGTCTATTAATTCATTGGGTTCTAACTGATTGATATATTTCATAACGTTAAATATAAGATTGGCTGTAACTCGCGGTCCCGCCAATAGACATTGACGGGAAAATGAAAATAAAATAATTAAAGCTCTTTTTTAGCTCGGGTAATTAATTGATCCAACAGTTCAATACCCTGATCAATTTCTTGACGAGAGATGTGTAACGATGGCGCAAAGGTAATCACGTTTTTATAGTAACCACCAATATCCAGCACTAAGCCCATTTTGGTACCTTTCCAATCAAGATCACCGGACATACCAATATCAACCATTTTGTCAACAAGTGCTTTATTGGCTGTAAAGCCATCTTCAGTACAGATTTCAGCACGCAGCGCTAAACCTAAACCATCAACTTCGCCGATCTCTTTGTGTTTCTTCTCAAGTGTTTTTAAACCTTCGAGGAAGTAAGCACCGCTCTCCATGACCATTTTTTCGTAATCGGTTTCAGAAGTCATTTTTAATACTTCAAGACCAACTGCTGTACCAAGTGGATTTGAGGCAAAAGTTGAGTGAGTTGAACCCACTGGGAATACTTGTGGATTAATTAATTCTTCACGTGCCCATAAACCACCTAGCGGATTAAGACCATTAGTTAATGCTTTAGCAAAAACCACAACATCAGGTTTGACATCAAAGTGTTCAATTGACCAAAGTTTACCGGTACGGTAAAAGCCCATTTGGATTTCATCAACGACTAATAAAATACCATACTGATCTAATACTTTTTTAAGACCTTTAAAGTAATTACGAGGAGGAACAATATAACCACCTGTTGCTTGTAAAGGTTCGGCATAAAACGCTGCATATTCCGCTTGTCCAACTTTTGGATCCCAAACACCGTGGTATTCGGTTTCAAATAAACGCGCAAATTCAGCCACCAAATGTTCACCATATTCTTCTGCTGTCATTCCTTTTGGACGACGGAAAGGGTATGGGAATGGAACAAACATAGCACGATCACCAAAATGACCATAGCGACGACGATAACGATAACTTGATGTAATGGATGAAGCCCCTAAAGTACGGCCATGGTATCCACCTTGGAAAGCAAACATTAACGATTTACCGCCAGATGCATTACGAACCAATTTTAAAGAGTCTTCAATACATTGTGAACCACCCACATTGAAATGTACTCGTCCTTCATAACCAAAACGTTTTTCCATGCCTTGGGCAATGGTTTTGGCTAATTCAATTTTAGTTGGATGCAAATATTGGCTAGCACACTGTGGTAAAGTATCAATTTGCTTTTTAAGCACATTATTTAAACGTTCATTAGCATAACCAAAGTTACACGCAGAATACCACATTTGTAAGTCAAGAAAAGCTTTACCTTCTTTGTCATACATGTAACTACCTTCACAACCATCAAAGATTTTTGGTGGTTCAACATAATGCACGGTATCGCCAAAAGAACAATATTTAGCTTCATCCGCTAACAATGTCGCATCATCAGGACGACTGTTAATCATTTCTAAAGTTGGTTTACTCATAATTATCTCACTAATCCATATTCAAACACGATAAAATGTGGCATTATTATTCAAGAAATTGGTTTGTTACAATGTACAATTAATGTATAGATTGTGTGACGATAAGCGAAACAGCAAAATAAACGATATTAAAGTTTGTGTTACTAGCGACAGGAGATCACTTTTTATATATGGGTATAAAAAATGAAAAAAACAGCTTGTGCACTTTCTATTTTGTCAATCATCGTTTTAGGCGCCGCCAAAAATGCGTTAGCTAATCCCATTTCCATCGGTGCTGGTATTGGTTGGGCAAATTCACCTTATAAAAGTTATAGCGCTAATTATTACCCTATCGGTCATATTGATTATGATAATGGCTTATTTTTTATTGATGACTTATCGGCTGGTGTTTATGCGTATAATGAAGATAATCAAAGCATCTCCATTGGCGCTCGTTATTTATCTAATGAATTTAAACCACATGATTCAGATAATCGCCAATTAAGGCAACTTAATAGTCGCCATTCAACACTACTTGCAGAAATCGAATATTCCATTGATACCAATTGGGGAAGTTTTTCTAGTAGCGTCGGGGCGGATGTACTAAATAAAAGTAATAGTATTTTAGTCAATGCAGATTATACCGTTCCTTATATGCAAGGCAATTTAATTGTTGCGCCTACCATTGGTATAAATTGGTCCAACAGCAAACATAATGATTATTATTATGGTGTTTCTCATAAAGAATCCGCCCGTTCAGGATTACCATACTTTAATGCAGATAACTCATTGACGCCTTATGCTGAAATAGCTGCACAATATTCATTAACCGAAAACATGGCGACTTTTGGTGGTGTTCATATCGATAAATTAACCGGTGATGCGGCCGATAGCCCAATGGTTAGCAATAGCACTGTAACTTCGATTTATATGGGGGTATCTTATAACTTTTAATGAATATACGTTGATATTCAATAATAAATATCACGACTCATCCACTATAAGTGGTGACTTGTTTAAACAAAATAAAATCTTTATCACAAAAATTCAGGAAATAGAAAAGTATGCTTTGGTTTAAAAATGCCATCATTTATCAACTTAATAATGATACATTACTTAATAAAGATGCAATTGAAAAAGCACTAAAATCTCATCCTTTTACTCCCTGTGGTAATTTAGATACCACCAAAATGGGTTGGGTGTCGCCTTATCATGATAATAATGACAGTGCTTTTATTATTGATATGCAAGGGCATTTATTATTACGCATCAAAAAAGAAACAAAAATATTACCCGCTCCCGTAATTAAACAAGCGTTATTAGAGAAAATCGATAAGCAAGAACAAGCTTTAAGTAGAAAACTGACCAAAAACGAAAAAGCCACCTTAAAAGACGAAGTCATGATTGATCTAATGCCAAGAGCATTTAGTAAATATAATTACTATTGGTTATGGATCGATACACAAAATAAACGTATTATTGTTGACTGTAGTAGCTTTAAACAAGCAGAAGATATCTTAGCTATTTTACGTAAAGAGCTTGGTTCACTTGCCTTAACACCTTTATCAATTGATAAACCACTTGAGCAGGTCATGACCACATGGGCTAAAGAAAACTTGACATTCCCACCATTTTTATTGGGTGACCAAGCCGAACTTAAAGATCCGCTTGAGGGTAATGGGATTATCAGTTGTAAAAATCAAGAAATCACCGGCGATGAAATGCGTGTCCATTTTGATTCAGGAAAATGGATCACTAAAATTAAAATTATTGATGAAAGGGGAGTCAGCTTTATCGTCAATAATGACTTAACATTTAAACGAATTAAATTTGATTCGGTTATTTTAGACGAAAATGAAGATATCGGCTCAGATGAATTAGATCAAAGACTAGAAGCTGACTTCTTTATTATGGCTAATTCATTAGCTAATACTATTCATGACTTTTACATAACAATTAACAAAATCATCTGATAAAATTATTTAAATATTTTTTTATTGCGATAGCAATAATTATAGATTTGCCTATTATCTATGCTATACTAGGCACCAGATTATGGGTAACATAATTATATAAAAATAAGTCATAGTTCTTTTTATTTGAAGTAAATTTTAAACAATAAAGAAACTAAACATCGTCTATAACAACATATAAGTTGAGGCAATAAAATGAAAAAAACTACTCTAGCTCTAGCAATTGCAGTTGCAAGTTTAACAGCTACTTCCGCTAACGCAGCATACGAAGACAACACTATTTATACAGGTGCTAAATTAGGTTGGTCAGAACTTTATAAACTAGATGCAAATAAGGTTCGTGGCTTTGATAAAGACGAAGTTGGTATTAAAACTTCAAATCGTAGCAATATTGCTGGTGGTGCTTTCCTTGGATTCCAAGCAAACCCTTATTTAGCCTTTGAATTAGGTTATGATTGGTTAGGTTCAGCTAAATATAAAAGAACTTGGACTGATGATAAAACTAAAGCGGGCAATAGCAAGATCTCTGCACAAGGTGTTTCATTAACTGGTAAATTAAGCTATCCATTATCATTCATCTCTGACGATTTAGATATCTATGGTCGTGCTGGTGGAATGATGACTATTGCTAAGTGGAAAAATAGTGGAGATATCAAAGAAGAATACGGTCGCGGTGGCACAAAAACTAAGCTATCTCCTGTTTATGCATTAGGTCTTGACTATCGTTTCGCCGAAGACTTTTCTACTCGTTTAGAATACCAATATGTTAATCACATTCATACTAAAACTGATGCATCTCCTGATGCAGGAACTGTAAGTTTAGGTATTACTTACCGTTTAGGTGCCCCAGCTGTTCCAGCACCAGTTGAGTTAAAAACGCAAGAAAACCGTTATGTATTAAATGAAGATGTACTATTTGCTTATGCAAAAGCTGACTTAAAAGCTGAAGGTCGTCAAGCATTAGACAACTTGCTTACAAACCTAGTTAAAATCAAACCAACTGAAAGCGCAGTTGTAGTAATTGGTCATACTGACCGTATCGGTTCAGTTAGTTATAACCAAAAACTATCAGAACAACGTGCTAACTCAGTCATGAGATATCTAGTATCTAAAGGTGTTCCAGCTGACCTAATCAGTGCACGTGGTATGGGTAAATCTCAACCAGTTACTGGTACTAAATGTAATGCACTTCGTGGCGCTAGCTTAAAAGCATGTTTAGCACCAGATCGTCGTGTTGAAATTGAAGTTAAAGCACGTAACGTTCAAGAAGTTCAAGTAACTGATTTAACAAATTAATTTTTGTTTTCTAAGTTGTTCATTAAAACCCGGTTAAAAGCCGGGTTTTTTACATCTCTTTATTTGTTAACAACTGAATTATATATCACCTTAGCTCTACAAATTATCCACAAAAGGGATTATAATACTGCATAGTATTGTTAGTAAGCAAAGTTGAAGGAGTTGCCGTGCCTACCGCTATTTGGCAAGATTGCCTTTCTCAATTACAAGAAGAAATCCCAACAACGGAATTCAATTTATGGATTCGTCCGTTGCAAGCGGAAATGGTCGATAATAAACTCTATATTTATGCACCGAATAGATTTGTTCTAGATTGGGTAAGAAATAAATATTTAACGACTATATCCCAATTATTAAACCAACTTTTTAATGATGATTCTTTAAAATTATTTCTTGAAGTTGGTTCAACGGTATCTACCGATAAAAAATTGCAAAGTAGTCAACGCAAAACCGAAGTAGTACCTGCATGGAAAACAACAAAAGAAACAAATAGCAATCATGTCTACCATTCAGGTATTAATCATAAACACACTTTTAATAGCTTTGTTGAAGGTAAATCCAACCAACTTGCGGTTGCTGCGGCAAAACAAGTAGCTGAAAACCCAGGAAAAGCTTATAACCCATTATTTTTATATGGTTCTACCGGTTTAGGTAAAACCCATTTATTACATGCGGTTGGCAATCAAATAATGGCAGAAAAAGCCAATGCCAAAGTTGTCTACATGCATTCAGAACGCTTTGTGCAAGATATGGTAAAAGCGCTACAAAATAATGCTATCGAAGAGTTTAAGAATTACTATCGTTCAGTTGATGCCTTGCTTATTGATGATATTCAATTTTTTGCAAATAAAGAGCGATCGCAAGAAGAATTTTTTCATACTTTCAATTCATTATTAGAGGGCAATCAACAAATTATTTTAACCTCGGATCGCTATCCTAAAGAAATAAATGGCGTTGAAGATCGCTTAAAATCGCGTTTTGGTTGGGGATTAACTATTGCAATTGAGCCACCCGAACTGGAAACGCGGGTTGCAATTTTAATGAAAAAAGCCGAAGAAAATCATATCAAGTTACCTGAAGAAGTTGCTTTTTTTATTGCTAAACGATTACGTTCCAATGTTCGTGAGTTAGAGGGGGCACTTAATCGAGTCATTGCTAATGCTAATTTTACTGGCAAAGCCATTACCATTGATTTTGTTAAAGATGCCTTAAAAGATTTACTGGCTTTACAAGAAAAACTGGTTACCATTGAAAACATTCAAAAAACGGTTGCCGAATATTATAAAATTAAAGTATCAGATTTACTTTCTAAACGTCGCTCTCGTTCTGTTGCAAGACCACGACAAATGGCAATGGCACTTGCCAAAGAACTCACTAACAAAAGCCTTCCTGAAATTGGTGATGGCTTTGGTGGAAGAGATCACACAACAGTATTACATGCATGTAGAAAGATTGCAGAATTAAAAGAAGAAAGTAATAATATTAAAGAAGATTACTCCAATTTAATTCGAACTTTATCAACTTAAAAAAGAATCAATACTATGAAATTTATTATAGATCGTGAAAAACTGATTAAACCATTGCAACTTGTCAGTGCGCCATTGAGTAGTCGCCCTACACTACCTATTTTGGGTAATTTACTATTACAGGTGAGCGATAACACACTATCGATGACGGGAACTGATCTTGAAATAGAAATGATATCGCATTTACCATTAGTTGAACCAAGCGAACCAGGTGCAACAACGGTGCCCGCAAGAAAATTTCTCGATATCTGTCGAAACCTACCTAATAATGCCCAAATTTCGATAAGCGTTGATGATAACCGATTGATGATTCAATCAGGTCGTAGTAAATTTTCTTTATCCACACTGCCCGCTAGCGATTTTCCTAATTTAGAAAATTGGCAAAGCGATGTTGATCTTTCCATTCCACAAAAAACCATTAAACGCCTTATTGATGCAGTGCAATTTTCAATGGCTAACCAAGATGTAAGATATTACTTAAATGGCATGTTATTTGAAATTGAAGATGGTTTATTAAAATCAGTTGCAACAGATGGGCATCGATTAGCCTTATGTGCACAACCTATTGAGCAAGATACTAAAACTTCTTGTTCGGTCATTTTACCAAGAAAAGGGGTACTTGAGCTTGCTAAACTGGTTAGTGATAACGACGAATTAATCAATATGCAAATTGGTAATAATAATTTACGTGTTAATCTTGGTGATTTCACCTTCACATCAAAACTCATTGATGGAAGGTTCCCTGACTACAAACGCGTATTACCACGCAACCCCGATAAACCACTTGAAGTATCTTGCGAAGAACTCAGAAACGCCCTATCACGTGTTGCGATCTTATCCAACGAAAAATTCCGTGGTATTCGACTTTATGTCCATAACAATCAGATAAAAATCACCGCAAATAACCCAGAACAGGAAGAAGCAGAAGAAGTTATTGACGTAAAATATCAATCAGCAGAGCTTGAGATCGGCTTCAATGTAACCTATTTACTTGATATATTAAATACATTGAAATGTGATAGCGTACAACTGCTCTTAACTGATGCAACATCAAGTGTACAAATAGAAGATATCAACAATCAGACCGCTACTTATGTTGTTATGCCAATGCGCTTATAATCAAATCTCATTTAATTGTCCGGCTTCGGCCGGCATCATTCAAGGCATATGACTCTTTCAAAAATCAACATTCATCATTTCCGTAATATTGATCATGCGCAACTGTCTTTATCGCCACATTTCAACTTCATTGTTGGTGATAATGGCAGTGGAAAAACGAGCTTACTTGAAGCTATTTATATGCTTGGCCATGGTCGCGCTTTTAGACATACTCAATCAAATCGAATTATTCAGCATGAACAACCAGAGCTTGTATTATTTAGTGAAATAAAAAATATCCATCAACAAGTCCATTCCATTGGTCTTGCAAAGTCACGGAATAGTGAAAATAAAATCAAAATCGACGGGGACGAAGGTTTTCGACTCGCCGATTTAGCCAAATTATTACCTATACAGTTAATTACACCTGAAGGGTTTGATTTATTGAGTGGTGGTCCCAAATATCGTCGTGCCTTTATTGATTGGGGCTGCTTCCATCATTATCCAGAATTTGTTCATTTATGGAATAATCTAAAACGCTTATTTAAACAGCGCAATGCATTATTAAAGCAATCCCACAGTTATAATCAATTATTACCTTGGGATAAAGAACTCGCCCCCATTGCTGAAAAAATTAGCCACATTAGAGCGGATTATTCGCAACAGATTTTCCCTGAAATTATAAAAACTTGCCATGACTTTTTACCTGAGTATCAGCTTAATTGCCAATATTATCAAGGTTGGGAACATAGCACTGGCTATGCTGAAATATTATACAAACAATATGAGCGAGACAAACTCCTTAATTACACATCAGTCGGACCTCATAAAGCGGATATTCGATTACGTGTCGACAATATTCCAGTTGAAGATTTGTTATCACGTGGTCAATTAAAGCTGTTAATGTGTGCTTTACGCCTATCTCAAGGTGAATATTACTCAAAGCAAAGTACCCAAGCTTGTGTTTACTTGATTGATGATTTTGCCTCTGAACTCGATAACAATAAACGAGAACTGTTAGCCAAACGTTTAAAATTAGCTAATTCACAAGTATTTATTACCGCAGTTAACCAAGCGCAAATTACCCATATGATCGATGAAAATGATAAGATTTTTCACATAAAATCTGGTATAATTTCGTAAATTTATAGAATGATATAAACAATCAAATAAGTCGAGAAATCCATGTCTAATTCTTATGATTCTTCTAGCATTAAAGTACTCAAAGGGCTTGATGCTGTCCGTAAACGTCCAGGTATGTATATTGGTGATACTGATGATGGAACAGGACTTCACCATATGGTTTTTGAAGTAGTCGATAATGCCATTGATGAAGCATTAGCAGGTTATTGTCACCATATCGAAGTGACGATTCACCCCGATAATTCTGTTTCTGTCCGTGACGATGGTCGCGGTATTCCAACTGGCATTCATGAGGAAGAAGGTATCTCAGCGGCTGAAGTTATTATGACCGTACTACATGCAGGTGGTAAATTTGATGACAATTCCTATAAAGTATCCGGTGGCTTACACGGTGTTGGTGTTTCAGTGGTAAATGCGTTATCGGATAAACTAGAATTAGTGATTTATCGTGATGGTAAAATTCACCAACAAATTTATCATTTAGGTGTACCACAAGCACCACTCAAAGTGATTGACGAAACTACTGAATCAGGTACCTATGTTCGCTTCTGGCCAAGTCCTGAAACTTTTACCAATATTGAGTTTGTTTATGAAATCTTAGCCAAACGACTACGTGAATTGTCTTTCTTAAACTCCGGCGTATCTATCAGATTACTTGATGAACGCACTGGCAAAAGCGAACATTATCATTACGAAGGCGGTATCCAAGCTTTTGTTGAATATTTAAATAAAAATAAAAATCCTATTCATCCTAAAATATTTTATTTCAGCACAGAAAAAGACGATATTGGCGTCGAAGTGGCACTGCAGTGGAACGATGGCTACCAAGAAAATATCTATTGTTTTACTAACAACATCCCCCAACGAGACGGCGGTACACACTTAGCCGGTTTCCGTGGTGCAATGACGCGCACATTAAACAATTATATGGAAGCTGAAGGTTACAGCAAAAAAGCGAAAATTAGTGCCACTGGTGATGATGCGCGTGAAGGTCTCATCGCGGTTGTATCAGTTAAAGTCCCTGATCCTAAATTCTCATCACAAACCAAAGACAAATTAGTGTCATCAGAAGTTAAATCGGCGGTTGAATCCGTCATGGGTGAAAAATTAGCAGAATATCTTCTTGAAAACCCAAGTGATGCCAAGATCGTCGTCGGAAAAATCATTGACGCAGCAAGAGCACGAGAAGCAGCTCGCAAAGCGCGAGAAATGACACGCCGTAAAGGCGCTTTAGACTTAGGTGGATTACCGGGTAAACTTGCCGATTGCCAAGAAAAAGACCCAGCGCTATCTGAACTCTACTTAGTGGAAGGGGACTCTGCGGGGGGCTCGGCCAAACAAGGACGCAACCGTAAAAATCAAGCAATTTTACCGCTAAAAGGTAAGATATTAAACGTCGAAAAAGCCCGTTTTGATAAAATGCTTTCATCGCAAGAAGTGGGAACGTTAATTACTGCGTTAGGTTGTGGTATTGGCCGTGATGAATATAATCCAGATAAAATGCGTTACCATAGTATTATTATCATGACCGATGCCGATGTCGATGGTTCACATATACGTACTCTATTACTAACGTTCTTTTATCGCCAAATGCCAGAAATCATAGAGCGTGGCTATGTGTATATTGCACAGCCGCCTTTATATAAAGTCAAAAAAGGCAAGCAAGAACAATACATCAAAGATGATGAAGCAATGACCCAGTTTCAAATTGCTTTAGCCCTTGAAGATGCCTCATTACATGTCAATGACCATGCACCCGCACTTGCAGGCGAAGCGTTAGAAAAACTAATTGCCGAATATCAAAAAGTCGAAAAACTGATTACCAAAATGGAGCGTCGTTACCCTAAAGCGCTACTTTCTGAATTGGTTTATCATGATGTATTAAACGAAAGTATTTTGCAAAATCAACAGCAGGCTGAAAATTGGGCAAAAACCATTGTTGAAAAACTATCGAATAAAGAGCAACATGGCAGCAGCTATCTTTATTCAGCTGAATATAATGAAAAAGCACAACTGTATGTGCCAATTATAAAAATAAGAACCCATGGCGTTGATACAAATTATCCATTAGATCAGGTCTTTATCCATAGCAATGAATACCGTAATATCTGCCACCTTGGTGCACAATTAAAAGATTTACTAGAAGATGGTGCCTTTATTCAACGTGGTGAACGTAAACAACTGGTTAATTCTTTTGAAGAAGCAGTTGATTGGTTAATTAAAGAATCACGTCGCGGCCTAACTATTCAGCGTTATAAAGGTCTTGGCGAAATGAACCCAGAACAATTATGGGAAACAACCATGGATCCAACCAGTCGCCGTATGTTACAAGTCACCATCAAAGATGCCATTGAAGCAGATCAATTGTTTACAACCCTTATGGGCGATGAAGTTGAACCTCGACGATTATTCATTGAAGAAAATGCCCTTAAAGCAGCTAATTTAGATTTCTAAATATTACTGCTATAAAAAACAAACAGAAAAACCAGACGTATGTCTGGTTTTTTTATTGAATAAAGGTATAACTAACTCTAAAAAAATGTAACTATAACCTAAATTAGGCTTTTGCTGAAAAAATTAAAATTCTTGTCAAAAAGTTTCAGGTAACTATGTGTTTTAGTATAAAAATGGATTTCTAGGTTCTCTTTGATTGGATATTTTTTATATTAGACAAGCGCTTCTGCTGTTTAGATACAAAAACACATGGCTTGCCAACTTTGTTGGCAAGCCACTTAAATCAAAACAGATTTCTTTGTTTTTTTAACTTAATTGGCTGTTAATTCGTACAAGAATTAACAGCTCAGAACTAAAAACTAAGGATAAACGCACACCCCGTAATAGTTACCGATAGGGTCAGCACGGTAAACCCGTCCATTGTACGAGTATACATGAAATAGACGATCCCCTATCACATCACTTGTCCAATAGCTAAGATTACTAAAGCCTGAACCACTATAATTAGCTAGGCGAGCCCACTCACTAAACAAACCACCACCAATTCGGCGATGGTAATTATTCCCCCTTGATGAAGGTGTGGCACCAACTGCATTTTGACAACTACTGCTACCATCACAGCTTGCATTGGTGACGTCTTTGACTTGTATAATCCGATAGCCTATGCTTGAACACCAAGCTTCTTGGTTGGCGGCTTCTGCTGTTTTAACTCCACGGTTAACAAACCACTTCTGCAATTCAAATCCATATTTTACCGCTTCTTTACCACTACTATCGTATCCCTTTAGCTCGAATGTTTGCGGTAAGTTTGGTATTCCGGCCTGAAGCGGCCCAGGCAAATCAGCATTCTGTTCATCTTTGGTTGACGCAGGTCCCGTTAAAGTAACGCGCACAGTTGTCCCATTCGCATTGGGAGTCATGGTGACAGTGATACCGCCATGAGTAATCGATGGCCAAGTGAGAGCCCCTCTTCCCCCTATGTCTAAATCAAAATATAAACCATTTGCACCGGTAGTAGGAAAGTTACTATTGTATGATGATGGCGAGGTTGATTGGGGAATAAACCCTTTCCTTGTATCCCACATTTCAGTAGGACCGGCGTATCGACCTATACTTTCTTGCAATTCTGGCTTGGCATAGCAAACTTTAGCAGACGATTCTGGGGTGAAGTAGTAAGTTACAGCACTCACACCAAAAATAGCTTGATTTGGCACACCATACTGCGTCTTTAAACTGCCATTGGTATTACTTAATTCCATTTTATAAGGTGCATTGCAAATATCTAAAGTATCAACACGACGAACTGTTCGATTATTTTTATCATAGATCCGAACTCTTAACCGGCCTGTTGCCGTTATACCTCTTCTTCCCTGCCCATCACCATCACCATCACCCCAATAGTTATACGGAGCTCTAACCAATGTGTTTAAACTTATTGAGTTCCTTGTTGTTGGTAAAAACATGACAACATTAGCAAACGTATCGCTAGCATTAGGTAACACTATTGGGTTTGATAATGAAGAGGTATTGCTCATAGGCGAGATTATTGTAGCATCCGATAACTTGATACTTAACAAACCATCGGTCTGAGTAGCTTTGGTTATCCCCCCATCAAATGTAAAATAGGGAACGGAGCCTTCAATGACATGTGAAGTACTGGCTGATAACATTTCTGCATTTGCTGCACACGGTAACAGCAACAATGGCACTAATGTAAAAGGGATTTTAAATAACCATAAAGTTAAACCAGATATACACGATAAACGTGGCTGTGATAACTCCGCTAATTGTAATTGCTGCTTCAGACTAACACTTAGCTGTTTACGAAAACTAATTAGCAAGAATGGGGGGCAATCTTGTGTGTGTGTATTAAATAAGTTTAGGATAAAAATGATCCCGAAGCTTAATGTTTGACTCAAGTGGTATTTAGAAATGCTTAAAACATAATGCTGCCAGATCTGTTGGCTATAGTTATACTGCATAACATCCTGTATATCAATTGTTTTGTTTTTATTTGATTTTTCATAATTATTAGCTAATAAATTAAGCTAAATTAATCTTTTAATATAAAAAGTATAACGATTTAAAAAAATTTAACCACCCTTTTATTGAAAGATTAATAAGTAATGTCAAAAAGTTTAGGGTAGGTTGATTGAAATAGGAATCCCCTAGGTTCCATATGTTATCAGAACCTGCATAGCCAGGATTGTCATATCAATTATTACTTCCCTCATCAAATTGCAGAATCAGCTTTACGAATTTGATAACAGCCCATTTTGACGGTGGCAGTATTATAACCCACCTACTTATTGTTAGCGGGTAATGCCTATAAACGCCATAAATACAACAATAATAACAATCCCAACGCCAGAGAGACTTTTCGAGATAATTTCGAAGATATAAACGAGGTTCGTATAAAAACTCGTCCAATAGGGTTATTGGATAAATTTAAGATATAGGTTACTACAGTAAACTAAAATTTTGTTTTATTTTATCTATATTTGTTTGTTAAATCTGCTGATTTTTAAAATCGATGAAAGTATAACCGTTTTAAAAACGCTTGACTCCTTTTTTCGTGGATTTTGGTAATAATTATTTAAATGTGACTTCGATTAAGTTTTTTGAAAATAATTAACATATTGAAATATTTTAATTTTATTAAAAACGACAAAATAAAAAAATTAAATAAATGATCTCACTGAATGTTTTTTGATGCTTTAGAGGAAGTGGTTTTTAACTATAGTTTGAGCTAATTGGGTTTCGGAAATTTTAACCTTTTGGTTGAATAAATAGCAACAGTAACAATGTCCAAACTATGAGAATTAGCAAATTCCCCTTAACAATCACATGCTTAGCTACAGAATGTAGCCTACTTATATTTACTCGTATCATATTGATACTCGCCTCTTCGATGCCATCTTTGCTTTGCTCAGATGTTCAAATTTTTCCAGAAATTTTGTCCGCCAACACTCGGTTTTAACGCACTCACATGATTCGTTCCTGACAAAATATAACCATGCCAAACATCCTTTTTTGGCTAGGCTTTATTTTGTTTCGCATAAAATTCGCCAAATCGGACGTTGACTAGAATGTTATTTATTGACACACAGGCCTGTTAATTTTCAAACTTGAAACCGCTTTATTCATTTGTTTAATCATATCTTTAGGGTTTTGCGCAATGTATACTTTTCCGCCCGTTGCATTGGCGATACAGTCTATTTTGTGTTCGCCAGCGATATCAACAATATTAATTTTTAATCGTGGTTTTTGTGCAGCTATATAGTTAGCTAACGTACAAATATTCCTTTTTGTACAATTATCTTCGCCATCACTAATAATCAGAATATAGTCGTCACGTTTTACCCCATCTAGCATTTTACTGGCTTTTTCTAGACCATTATATAAAGGCGTTCCGCCCCCGCCTGCTGCGGTGGGTGTTAATTGTTTAATTTTATGCTTTAGTGATGCCCTATTAGAGTAATTATAAAATGGCGATACATTCGCTGCTGGGCAATTCGTCAGCGTTACCAGTGAAATACCTATGTTTGGTTGTATCTTATCAATGCTTGAAGTAGCCACACTCTTACTACTTGATAAACGAGTTGGTAAGCGAGTCATACGCTTTTCGTATTTGATTCTTTCTTGCTCTGACATATTACGACCATAACCATACGTCAAATATTGAAAGTATTGCTCAACCGCTGATGGCGATTCATTTAATGTTACTGTCATCGATAATGAATTATCAAACACTATTGCCATTTTAGATGGGTTAGGATCTTTATTCATCTCTTCTTTGGTGATACAGTTAGGTGGATTTTTTACCTTTGGCGCTAGCGGTGACTCAGGTACCGGTTCTGGTTTAGGCTCAGATGTTGCAATTGGCGTAGGTTCTTCTGGCACGGGATCTTTTGGTTCAGTAACAGGCTCAGGTGTCGGTTTGGGTTCAGGTTTCTTCACTATAACAGCCGGTGCAATGATAGCCATAGGATCGGGGACAACTGTTTTTTGTTTACCAAATGGGCAAAATAAATACCACAGAATACCAAGTAAACCAACAAGTAATAAGGCTAAGATTAAAAAATGCCACCAACGCCAAAATGGCTTTGGTGGAATAACAGGGGCTGCTGCAGGTAAAACCGGTTCTTCAAAGGTATTGACAATAACCGGTTCATCATTAATCACATAAATTTGATTGCCTAAACTTTTAATTCTTGGAAGCCATGCTGAAACTAAACTTCGCTCTTCATCACTTAATGGCATTAGTTTAATAGCATTTTCAATATCATTAATACGTGTTTGTAACGTTTTGGTTATCTTATTTTTATGGGATTTGTGGGCAATACTATCAAGTGAAAGCGGTTGTCCTTCAAGACTAGTATACCAGCCTAGATATTGATTGTTATCAATTAGCTTTGGTGATGCTAAAATCGAAAAAGTGCGATCGGTTAAATGTGATTTTAATAATACTAGTAAAGAATGATATTGTTCTAATAGAGAAATCTTCTCTGGGTTATTATAATCAAAGGCTATCCGTGTTATTCGTTGCATTATTGATTTAATTCCTTACAGTTGACCATTATTCTTATACTAAAATTGCAATAAACTTGAAACATTACTTAACCATAGATATGCCAAAAACGAGATATTCGACTATCTAGTATTATTTAAAAATAATTATTCGCATATCGGTTTACTAATATTCATATTCGAAACGGCATTATTCATTTGTTCAATTATCTGTGTTGGGCTTTGAGCGATATAAACTTTACCCCCAGTTTTATCCGCTACACAGTCAATTTTATGTTGTCCAGCAATATCGACAATATTGATTTTGAGTCGAGGTTGCTCAGTGGCGATTTTGCTGGCTAAAGCACAAATATTCGCTTTGGTACAATTATCTTCACCATCACTAATCACTAAGATGTAATCATCATGGTTTACGCCATCAAGCATTTTACTAGCTTGTTTTATACCACTGTATAAAGGCGTTGCACTGTTATTTTCTAATGGATTTAACCGACTAATTTTAGTTTTTAACTTACCTCTATTTTCATAATGATAAAACGAGGTAGTTTGTGCAGCAGGGCAAGCAGAAAGGGTGACTAACGCAATATTAACATCAGGTTGTATTTTATCAATAGTCGTCAATGCAACCTTTTTACTACTTGATAAACGATTAGGTAAACGTGTCATGCGTTTTTCGTATTCATCAGCTTCTTGTTCGGTCATTGAATACCAATCAGCACGCAAGTATTGATTAATGGACGCTTGAGATTCCATCAAAGTCAATGTCATCGAGGCTGAATTGTCAAATATCATAACCATTTTAGGCTTGTCAGTATTATTGGCAATCTCTTCACGAGTAACACAATTTTTAGGTGCTGGCTCTGGTATCGCTTCAGGCTCCGATTTTACAACGGATTGTTCCTCTTTAGGAGGCTCAACAACTGGATCTGGTTTCTTTTCTTCAACAGGCTGAGTAATGGCGGGCTCAACCTCAGCAATCGCAGTCTTTTCTTTTGCATATGGGCAAAAGAAATACCAAAGAATGCCGAGTAAACCAAGGAGTAATAAGGCTAAAAGTAAAAAATGCCACCAACGCCAAAATGATTTTGGCGGAATAACTGGGGCAGGTGCCGGTAGAATAGGATCTTCAAAAGTATTAACAATAACTGGTTCATCATTAATCACATAAATATGATTACCTAAACTTTTAATTCTAGGTAACCATGATGAAATAAATGCCTGCTGCTCAGCCGTTAATGACATTAACTTAACCACAGCTTCGATATCGTTAATACGATTTTGTAACGTGTTTTCTATCTTAGCTTTATGTGATTGATCACTAATTTCATTCAATAAGATAGGCTGACCTTCTAAAGAGGTGTACCAACCAATATATTGATTATCATCAATCAATCTTGCTATTGCTAAAATGGAAAAAGTGCGCTCAGTCAAATACGGTTTTAGCAATGCTAGCAAAGAATTATATTGATCAAATAAAGACATCTTTTCGGTATGATGATGATCACAGATAATTCTTGTTATGCGCTGCATTGCTAATTTATTTCCTTTTATTTAACGTCTGCTTTTATTATTTATAACATTGATTAAGCAAGAAATATATTTATATGTTTAATGCTTTTTGCAATTGTTGAAGTTTTTTATTTAACTTATCTAACTCAACTTGTTTTTCAAGTTCAGAACTATTTGAATTGTTCACTTTATTCAGTTGCTGTTCAATATCTTTCACTTGAGCTTGTAGGTCGTCACGTCCTTTGGCTTTTTGTTTTACTTCATTGGTTAGTTTAGTTAAATCCGTTTTCAACTTTTGCTGCTGTGCCTTTTTTTGTTTAATGCTTAACGAGGTAGCGTTTTTTTGCTTCTCGATAGTGGCATAAATCTCTTTAAACTGCTGATTAGCTCTTACTTCATCTTCTAGAATTTGTTTTTTTTGATCAATTCGAGCCTGATAATTCCCTGAATAATTACAGCTGATTTTATCCATAATCCCAATGTTGGTATTAGTTGGATCGCACTGTTCAGGCGTAGTTGAACAACCGGCTAAAAAAATAAATGGACTGAGTAATAAAAGATATTTTTTTTTCATAATTAGCTCACCTTAACTGCTGAACGTTGTTTAGTAACAAGATTAATTTGATTTTCAAGTACTGCAATTTGTTTATGTAACTGGCTGATTTGTTGATCCAGTTTCGATACTCTAACACCTGATTGTCGTTCTTGAGATGAGATTGAAACCCAATCATTTTCAACTTTTTTCATGCGTTTTAATTTGTCTCTTAAATAAGCAATATTTGCATCAATTTGTGTCAAATCATTTTGTGCTTGTTTTTTATTGAGCGTGTCATTTTTTATTTGATTATTTAATACTTTAAGTGTTGCTAAATTCTTATCCAATACCGCTTTAGCTGTTTCGGTCACCGCTTGTACTTCGTAGGTGTTCTTTTGCACGTCTTGGATATAAACATCTAGACGCATCTCGTCATTAGCATATTCAGCTCGCTTACTGTCAAGATAATAGTTAGCCCCCATCAACACACCACAACCAACCGCCGCAGACGCAAGACATACCCCTGTTTTTCCACCTGCCAACATACAGCCAATACCGCCTAAACCAGCACCGACAGCACAAGATTGCCATGCTGATTTGCTAAAAAATTTAGCCGTATTACTTTTTGTTAATGCAGGATCAACATTTCTAGAACTTACTCCTCCAGAACCTTGACACCCTGTTAAAATAAGCGATATACATAAAGTCAGTGTTACTATAATTTTATTCATCATTTTTTTCCTTTTATCTCATTACACGTTTGTAGCCAAGCTGTTCGCTCGATCTTCCCCGATTCAATATATTGATTAATATGTTTGAAATAGAGTTTTAAATAATCACTCATATTCGCTTTACCGCTATTTTCTAGAATAAATTGTGTTGATTTAACTTGCTCATTAATCGTATTTTTCTCATAATTTGATGCCGTATTAACAATCGTATCGGAATAATATTTCAATATAAAATCCCGAGCACTTTTAGACTCATCAACAACCTGCTTTAAATTATCTAGCTTCACTTTTGAGCACATATTGTCATCGGCCACAGTATTGGCTTCTTTTAGATCACAAACTTCATTAATCATTGTTTTGTATAAATTATCATTATACTCAAACTTGCCGTTCAAATCTGAAACATTAGCACACAAAAATGCACCTAATTGTAATGCTGATTGAATAGAACGATCTCGTTGTTCATCGCGCGCTTGATTGGCGCTACGTAAAAGAGCATTGAGTTGATTTAATTCTTTTTTTGTTTTTTCATCGTCAACTTGTTTAGTAATTTTTTCAAGCTCGCTGACAACATTACCATTTTTTGCGCTGTCCGTTTCACTACCTAATTGACTCCATTCTTTGTCTAGCTCTTTGATTTTGTCGTTCGAATTCATCACTTCAGTTGTATAAACTAAGCGAAATCCAACATCTTTACTTTTATAAGCACTTTTATCATCATAGAAAGGCTTTTCAATACGAAAAGCACTGGTAGTTGAAGATTCGGGCGTTAAATAGCTCCCCCCACGGACAATCATTCCCCCTTGTTGACCATGGTAGCGATCAAGTTTATTCATTCTAAACGAATCAAACATCATTTCGCTCGCATTACCTAAAATATCATACAGATCTAGCGGATTAGGATCTAACCTACCAATAAGCTGCAATTTACCATTAGCTGACTTGGCACCAGAAAACCATGCATAATTTTCAAGATTCTTGCTCATAGGGAACCGTGATTCACGAAATTCTGATTCTGTCACTTTTGAACCACCACGCGCGGCATATTCCCATTCCGTATTATTGGGTAAACGGACATAGCCATTAGGTAAATTAATTGATTTTATTTTTGACTGGTTTTCAATTAACCAACGATTATATTTATCTGTAAAAGCAATAGCATCAAACCAGCTAATATCCGTGATAGGAAAGGCAAGATTCACTTTAGGAGTTGGGCAAGTATCATTCATGACGGATTGATATTGCAATGTGGTAATCTCATATTTACCTATCAAATAATAACGCTCTTTACCTGAATCGGAAAAGCTACCAGCAATATAATTGGGCGTGGCATACTCAGCAAAACCGAGCTCTTTTTGATTACTCCCTAAAATGACTTTGACATCATCTAGCGGTTTATTGGTAGGGGTAAATACCTTTTTCATCACTAAACTACCGTCACATGGCATCGGTAAAATCACATCATCTTTTGTAGGCTTGGGATTATAAAATTTACTATCCCAAGGTTCAGCAAAGCTTAATGCCGGTAGTAAGCTAATTGTAGCCAATCCCCAACAAGCTAATCGGGTATAATTATGCTTCACGTAAGCTTTCTGCTGGTTGAATTTGAATAGCACGTCGCCCTCCTATAACCACAATGCCCGCTGAAATAAATAAAGTCAGTAAAAATGCAATAACAAGATGATAAAATTGTAATTGACTCACAACGGATTGTGAAAGCAAATTTTTACCTAAAACTAAATTAAAAGCACAATTTCCTACTGCAAACAGTCCACAAGAGATTATAAAAGCGAAACAGCTCAAAATCATTGCTTGGTTAATCAAATAAAGCATAATGCCTTTAGAGCGAAATCCAAGTAATCGCATAAAAGCAATATCTTTACGTTTACGTTCAATATTCGATAAAAATGAACCAGTAAATGATAAAACACATCCCAATACTGCCGTAATGGCAATAACGCTAAAAATAAAATTAAGCACTCGATCAATCGCTTGCATGTTTTCAATTGCATTAGCTTGAGTACGCGTTTCAATATGTTTTTCTCGTAATTTGTATGCTAATGGTGCGACATTATCCAACGAGTCCGCATAAATACGGGCTCGCGCAAACGAAGTATGATTAGGTGGATTTAATTGCCCCGTTGAGGTTAGGAAAACATCACTTTGATAACCATCATAATAGTTTTCCATATCAATCAGTAAATCTAAAGAGACAAAAGCCGCTGCACGGCTATAACGATTTTCGGGAATAATGCCAACTACCTCTAATTCAGTCATTCCTTTTTCAAGTTTTCCATCAAGCTGCCTTGTGATCACCATTTTCACACGACTTCCCATCATGACTTGCATTTTTTCGGCTGATAATGAACTTAATAAAATTTGCTTTTTATTATTCGGTAATGGCAAATTTTTTGTTATTGGATCATCTATAGCCGTGGGAATAATTTCGGCATTATTGACGAAATGGCTAGTATCTTTCATTAAATCAGCTTGCGTATTTAATGAACGTGTGAGTGGAATCACAAAAGCTGTTTCAGGTTGCTGTTTTATCCACTCAAACATTTCATCTTTAAGTTGCAAATTCCCCACAATTTTTACTTCTAAATTTTGCGGATCACTGAGTAATTGTTCTCGAAGCTGCGAAACAACCCCGTACTTTAAACTAAATAACAATAACAAGGGAGTAATCACTGATATTACTGAGGCAATAATACAAAATGATACTTTTTTGTCATACCATAAGTCCGCTAACGATAAACGAGTAACAAGTAACCATTTTGATATTGCTTTAGTCATTTTTTACGCCTTATCTTGTAACGGTGAAAATTCTGATGATTGTGCCGAGGTTAACTTAGCTGATAAAGTCAATAATCCTTTGTCAGCTATGCGTTGCCAGTCATGTGTGACAATCATGGCAGCAATGTTATCTTGCTGAGCTTGTTCAATAATTAAATCAAACAATAAATTCGCATTATAGGGATCCAATGCCGAAGTCGGCTCATCGGCAAGTAACAACGCTGGTTTATGAATAATCGAACGAATAAAAGAAGCTCGTTGCCTTTCACCAATTGATAACTGTTTAGGATATTTATTGAGCAAATGAACGATATTGAGTTTTTGCACTAGATAATCAAACCGGCTATTATCCATTTTTTTTTGTAATAACTTTAATGATAATAAAATGTTGTCACGAATCGTCAAAAATGGCAGTAATCCACCTGTTTGCAGCATAAATCCTAAATGTTGAGCGCGAATATCAGCAAGTTCTTCAATTTTATCTTGCTTGATTAGCTTTGCGATATCAATATCATAATTATCAACAATTAAGTTATAACCATCAATTTGGTCTGGTTTTAAAATCATTCCTACCATTTCAAGTAAAGTACTTTTACCCGAGCCACTATCACCTTGAATAACAACAACTTCCCCCGCTTGGATAGTAAGCGTCGGCAGGCAAACGCTAAAAAAAGACTTACCTGTTGAGCGTGAAATCGATAATCGATTAATATTTAACATGTTACGGCAACATTTCTAATGGTATAGGATAAACATTTTCGCGAGGATCACTACCGTCAGCTAATGAAATCCAACGATCGACATCCGCATTACATTTTTGATAATAGCGAATCTTACTGTTTAAATTACGGATAAATTTTTCTTGTTCAAGCCCACTCATACTTTTCCATGTATCTTGATCAAGTCCAGTGACATCGCTTTTATAAGGGATATTATCTAAATATTCACCCAGCAAACCTAAGTCAGCAATTTTTGTGACGGAATCAGATTTTAATTTACTTGGATCTTGCCCCATTGCAGCCGCAACAGAACGAAGTTGAGAGAACATATCATCGGCAGAAATCAATCCATCATTAGCCGCATTAGCAATTTTGCTAACCACATCGCTCAAATCACTTAGTTGCGATTTTGTTAATAATATACGTGGCTCTGCTGTTGGAATAGTCGGTTTGACAAAATCTTTATCGGCAATCCATGCTTTAAAAACTGACGGAGCTTGAGTGCCTTTAACATCTCCCAAATAAGCCAGTTGCATTGCCTTGCTTAGTAGCAATGCATCTTTTAACATGTCTGAATTATCATCTTTTGCATTGATGGCATTACCAACAGAAGCTTCACCTTTATAAGCAAGTTTAACTTGTTCAGACAATGCTTTTGCTAGCAAATCAACTTTTTGACCAAACTCATTTACATCACCTGCATTCACTGGGTAATAAAGTGATTTATGAATAAAATCGTTATACGTTAAGTCCGAATATTGTTCTGCCGCAATTTGATGATCTTTTGCACCACTTGGCGTTTTTAAATGTAATGCATAAATCGCAACACCTTTATGCTGAGCTTCAAGTCTTAACTGCGCCGCATCCATACCAGTACTAGAGAGTTTATCATCACCAGGAATTGCACTCGCATCGGTTATCAAAATCATATAACGCGCCCCAAAGCTATTCCAATTAATATCATTTAATGCTTGAGCGATACCCGCATAGGAATCTTCGGCAAAATACGAGGTAGAAACAGAAGCTTGTTTAAGCGAAGAACTCAGTTGTTTAAAGTCTTCTTTATCTTTAACTTTATTGGGATCCGCAAAAATTTTGCTCACAAATTCAAGCTTATCGGAAGCCTTTAAACTTGACCGAAATGAAACCAATCCAAACTTAACTTGATTTTGCAAATTTTCTTTTTCAATATGTTGATAAACTCGCGCTACTGCCTCCTTAGTTCTTGAAATATAAGGATCCATAGAAATAGTCGAGTCAATAACAAACACTATGGCGGCTTTAAAAGGGGCTACTTGGTTAGCACTATCATCAGTCGTTGTTGATTTTGTGTTATTTTTTATCAATGATTCTTGTTTACTGACTGAGGCAACTTCTAACACTCGCTCATAAAACCCTTGCCCATTCATCACTTCTTCACCTTGTAAAATAGGTAATAAATAGAAATTACTTTTAAAATCAACGAACTCTTTAGGTTCTTGAGCCACCACTTCTAAAGCGGGTTTATTTGCTTTTAATGCGTCACGAATAGGTTTTAATAAAGCTTCAGGCTTGTCTGCATCAATAATCGCCGTTAATGTGGCTTTATCTTTAAAAAAGAGCAAAGGATCACGATCAACTGGATTTGTAAAAACCAATGTCATTTGCATATTCCAAGCAATCGCACATGAATTATTAATCCAACCAATGGTTTTTCCATAAGAATCAGGACCAACACTAAGCCACTCTTGATTATTGTCATTTTTGCGTTCATAAACATAATAACGGGAAAATGCAGGCAAGGATTTGCCTGTAGCATCGGTAATATTGTTTTTTAATTCACACGTTGGGGTACTTAATACTCGTTGGTATAGGGTTGTTTTTCCAGCCTGTTTAAGTGGCTCTGTTGCAAACCCTATCAAAGGCAGGCATGTTAGACCTAGTGTGACAATGAGTTTCGAGATAGCTAGCTTATTCATTCTTGATCCTCACTATTTTTGTAATTCAGTTAAACGATCTTTAACGAACGTATTATTTGCATCGTTAGTCAAAGACGTTTCATACCAATAAATAGCCGTTTCTTTATCTGCTTTAAAGCAATTATTTGCTTCATAATATTTTTCGTCATACTCTTTTGCATATAACATCGCAATTTTAGGATTAGTTTGAGCCTGATTTGCATATAACCGCTGAGCAATATTACATTTTTCATTTTTTTTAGCCTCAGTAATGATCTGAATAATGGCATCTGTCTCTGGCTTGGTCTGTAAACATTGTTGAATAAAGGTTAAATCATCAGTAGAGGCGTTGTTCAAATTACATTGACCACTAATTTGCACTGCTGGAGTTGGCGGTGTTGGTTGTGATTGATTTTTGTAAAATAATAAATACCATGCAGCCATACCAAGTCCAATTAGCACCATACAACCGATAATAATAGTCATAATTAACCCTAGGCGACTTCTCGATTTAACTGGCTCTTCTGGTATGATTTCTGGTTCGATGGATTCGGCAAACGTTTCATTTTCAGCGCCAAGGCTAGATTCTTCAATTAATGGTGTTTGATCTTCAATAATAGAATCACTAACAGGATCCGGCTGCGCTATAGTTTGTTCGTCATTGGGTAGTGCAGCTTGCAAGTTTAATGCTGTTGATGCAAGAACCGAATCAGCAATACTCACAACCCCCCCATCAACATAATTCTCATTTTGCTTATCACGAATTTGTATAAGAAATCGAATCTGGCTTTCTTGTGATAATAAAGAGTCAATCAACCATTCACCAATTTGTCCGGTTAATTGTTCATTATCAACAGACATATTTTCAACGGCGTGCCAATTTTTTTCAGGGCTCCATTGATTTAGACCTAATAAATAATAACCATCTTGATTTCGTTGTATAAGCATATCAATTTCAGAACTACCACTCCATTTTTGAGCTAAAAACTTCGCAATACCGGGTTTATAACCATCTAATTCTATTCTTAATGCCATGATATCCTCTATTTTTATACTCGAATATGTGAGTATTGTTTATCTGAGCTATTAATTGGAAAAGCTCTTTTCGCTCAAAAAGACTTTCCTACTATACTTTGTTATTTATTCAATATGTTGTTATTTAATTTTAATTAATCCGCGATTGCTTAAAAAAAGCAAGAATTTCACCCAATCGGCTATTTTGTTCTTGGCTAATTTCGCGTCCTGCATGATGCCCTACATTTTCTTGCGCAAGCATAGCAAACGCAATAAACCAATCAAATATTGCATACTGAGAATAATTTTTAGTGTTATCGTCCAGTTTTGGTAATAAATGCGATGATTGCACATTAAATTCGCTTAGTGGTGAAGAAAATATTGGTTTCCCCTGATTAACTTTGCTCATTGGTATATCACTTGCTTGCCCTTGAATAAAACCAAGCCAAGCAATAAAGTCTGCCAGTAAAGTATGAATAGTACTGACTTGTCTAGACTCTAGATCATCACGTTTACTACCTGTGTTTTCATTATTCAAAATGCGTTCGCTTAAACTTGCTTCAAGTTTCATTCGATTCGCAGCAGTAATCAATTCTTCTACCATAAAAGAGAGCGATTTTTGATTGATACCGAAAAACTGCAAGATATGCTTATCTAGCACAATATTTCTTAAATGCTCTAACCATGCCGAGAAAACCGTTTTTGCAAACTTAGATTCATTCGATAATATAGCGACTTGTTTGGTGGTTGGTGATGAACTCACATCAGAAAATAGTTCAAAATCAGCAGTTAAACCAAAATCATTAGATAAGTTATCTAACACATTATCATTACCTGCTTGCTGCGTTTCATTTTCTACAGTATTGGAATGATAAAGCGCTCTAATGGTTTGATCTGGCAATTCAAACGCTTTAAGTAGCTCACCTAATAATAGTGCTTTGCTCTGTAACTCTTTAACAACATCAGCAATGATTTGTTTTTTCTTGGCTAGTTCTTCATCATTGTCCGCTTGATACCAAGTATCAAAACGCATATTAATAATATATTCAATTTTTTCATTAAGCTGTTCAACAATTCGTTGCTGTTTGACTTCAGTAATAGCAACTTGTTCTAAGTATTGGCTAATTCGCCCTATACCACCATCATTGAGTTTTAACATGGCATCCCATGCTTCTTCTGGCTGGAACACATACTGTTTGATATCACTATTTTGCACAAATGTATTTCTTAATACATTCATTTTATCTTGATAATTTTCATTATAAGATTGCTCTTGGCAAGTGTTCGGCTCGACATTTAAAAACGGTACATCAAATCCTGGTTTGCGGACAAGAAAGACATTATTAAATTTATGTTCGTTAGACCAGTTACTTAACCAATCGTAACTACCAAAGCGTTCTAAAATAGTTTGCTGAAGTAACCCACCTTTACCCCAGCTATTTTTAAGATTGTCTTCTGATAGAGTTAATGAGGTGCCAATACGTTTATCAAACATGGTGATTGCCCATAATAACCCCGCTTTTTTCGTTGCTCTTTTTTCAGCTGTTTCACCTTGGGTTTTATCGATCCAACGCTCAAGTACTGGACCAACATCATTAACATCAGATTGTTTATCTGACGGCGTGCAAACAACTAGCACGTTCATTTCTTGGCTATCAGTATATTTTTCAAAAAGATAAGCAACTTTACCCCGTAATAAAAGCTGAGCAATAGGGTTGCCTTCTTTCACATCTGAAATCGATATCAAATTTAAACGCCCTCGATATCCAGGAAAATCAAGTAAATCCACATTTTCAAAAGTTGGCACTCTGGTTTTATTGACTAATGGGAAAATTAATTCGGCGGTTAAAAAAGCCAATTGCGCTAAAGATATTGATGTTGGTTCACTATTTAACGGCGTTATAGTAATCGATGAATCTTTGTCGGTATTTAATCGCTCAAGAATATCGACATTCATAATACTGTCAATTTGCGACTTGGTGCCATTATTATCTTTCACTAATACTGAAAGCGGCGCATACACAGTTTCAGCATGGTGTAAACTTGATAATGTGGTGGCTAATTGAGTGTAAATTATCGTCAGTTCAGTAATTCCCCCCCATAAGACAGAAAACAGCTCGCCACGCTCTACTACTGATAAATAAGGAATAAGGTACGTTACTTTTTCCCAATATCCGCCTTTTAATTCTTCAAGTGAGTTACCAAAGTTTTCAGATAAATAATCGTAAAGATCAACAATATCATCCTCGCTAACACCACCGACATAATTAGTTTGTTTCTGATTTTCCAAGCGTTGGATTGTCTGATTTAACGGTGCAAACTCGATTTTATTAGATACTTTTTGCTGATCAAAATCTTTAAAATAAGCATTTATCAAGATTTTGACAATTTCGATCTCTTTAAACAATTTTAACTCTAACGGATAGTTAGGTATGCCACCTTTGGCAATGCGGCTAAAGCGAGTAACAAGCCCCGTCGCCTCTTTGCCACTACCCACGGGATTAACATGGTCAATAAAATCTAACACTTCATTATCGACAACCGTTTCAAGCTTACCATTTTCACCAGCTGCAAGTGCTGAAATTAAATAAGATTTACCTGCCTGTGATAATCCAAAAAAACCAACTGCAACAGATTTCTTTGATACATCTCCCAATCGTTTTGCGCTGTTACGTAACCGCCGCAAATCCAAAATTAAGTTATCCGCTTCGCTATTTAAACGTTTAGATGAATGGCGTGTTTGATTCACCCACTCAATGGCCTTTGCAGATGCTTGATAGACCTGATCCCAAGATTTAGGCAGTTGTTCGTTTAAGTTTTTCATCGTTTTATCATTCCACTATCAAGCCAATATTGCGTACTTATTAACCCCGAGTTAACCATGGTGTTTAAACTTAGTTTAATATCCTGATTTTTATTACAGGCTCGACCATCTGAGGCTTTTACCTCTTTAATATAAAAATTTTCGACCATTTTTTGTTTATTTTTTATGCCTAAAGTTACTTCTAGCACGACGCCTTCAGCGCTTAATCGCTTAGCCACTTCACTGCTTTCAATCGTTAAAATATAGATAGGCGATGCTGGCCAACGGTCAACTTCAAGTTGCCTAAAACCAAGTCTTGTGGTGCCTCGTATTTCAAATGAGAGATTAGGAAAATCATAATCAGGATTATCCAGATCAATATCTTGGTAATAGACATTTTCTTTTTTAATCATATTAAGATTATCTAAAAGTCCAATGTACTTAACGGTTGAATATAAATCTATATTAGAGGATCTAAAATAGAAATTAGGTAATCGTAAATTCTTGCTTAAAAAGCACAGCATCGCCCCCACGGCTGCCGTTGTTTTAGGATCATCAATTCGTTCTTGTTTATGGAAAGGATACCAACCACCAGTATAATAACCATGCAAAGGCAAAATTCGACCTGCAGGCATGGATAAGCGTGATCGGAAATAACTTTGAATCCCCGGTAAACGCGAAGGACGACCAGTTAACAAAAGAACATCACACTGATAACAACTAATAATCTCTGATAACGCATCAAACGTTTTACAAATATTGTAATAATCGCCCCGAATAAACAAATAATGAATACGTTTAAGGTTAATCTCAATACTTAAGTCAAGTACTGAAAAATCAGGATTATTTAATGCGCGCTTAATCGGTTCATTAATAAAATTAAGCACGTTATCGGTCATCATATTGTGTTGTAATAATTCACCGAAAGTAGAACAATAGACATGTTGCTCTGCGTGTAATGGGTCATAAAGTTCATATGCTTTTAATATTTGTAACCCAACTGGTATAAATAGCTGTAAGGTAAGTTGCTGGCGCAATACCGCATCTTGAATTGATAGTTGCTGAGAACCAATCGTTATGGACAAAATAGGATTAGGATCAGTAATTCCAGCTTGTTTCAAACCATTTGTTAAAGCTGTTATAACGGTATCTTGGATAATATCAAGTAAAATATCATCACCCGCCACTTTGAATCCATCACGAAAACGCTGTGTTGGCACAATATAGGCATTACTGCTATTGGCTTGCCCGCTAACGCCGTAGTCTAATTGATAATCGTTAATCACTAAATCGGTTGTACCACCACCAATATCAACCGTTGCAATAGTTAACTTTTGCTTATTGGTTTTATCCGGACGGATCATTGATGCAATAAACTCTTCGCATCGCCCATTATAATTATTTTGTGTTTCGTTAAAAAGATACACAACTTGGCCACAAGTCGCTTCATCCCATTGGATATAAACTTCAGGAATATTTGGCCAAACGCTTTTTAATTGCTCAGGATTATTGAAATCAATATTGTCATCTGAACTATCCCAACCAAGGCTTTTCCAAACCAAACCGATGGCTTGATATACGCAACTTTTAAATATTGCTTGTTCGGGTTTTGGCATGGCTGGCGGAATCGTTAAAATGATTGAACGTAAATTACGTGGTGTTTTCGCATGCTCTAGTTTATTACGCTGAGCGACACTATTCATTTGCATTAATGCATGCATTAATACTTCACATAACATAAACGTCATCAAGGAGCTACGAGAGTATTTTGGGTGGAAAACCGGCATTTTGCGATCATACTCGTCTTGAATATCATTGCTAAGAATATGCAACGCTTCACCATATTCATTAATTAAACTAGAAAAAGGTTCTGCTGTTGCAAATGGTTCATGATCACTTTTTACATAATGAGAGTTAAAACGCCATCCTTGTTCATATTTATCTTGATCCCACAAATAACGTTTTGGGCTTGAAAGTCCCGTTGCGCCTTCATTGCCTTCACGCCGGCTGGCAAGTCGGCTTGCTTCTTGACCAACACGGACAATACTTGGCCAACGAAAAGTATCGCGTCGTCCACTTTGCAAAGAAAAATGTTCCTTGCCAAAAAAAGTTTGGGCAAATTCTACTCGGCTTTCAAACGGTTCGTTATAGATATGCTCAGGTTGTGTTAAATCACGGATTTCAAGCTCATAACGATGATTTAAACTATCTTTATCTTGAGCATGATCTTCAATTAGAATCCCACAAGTGCGTGAATTACCCACATCTAAAATCATATCTACAGGAATTGATTTCACCACATCATCTTTATTGTTTGACACAATTTTAATTGTCGGTAATTGCAATGAATCGGCAAGTAAATGGATGATATTTAGGTAGTGTCCATAATAAGATTTGCTTTTAATTTCTTGATTAAGATCATCTTTATGGATCTTTAACCGCTCAGATTGTGGCGCCAGCTCTTGAAAGAGATCAATTAACCAACTGGTTATCCATTTAAGCTCTAAATACCATGAAACATGATCTGAACGATGCGCTAAACTAAAAACTGCGCCAGTCATCACATCATTTTCGGTTGGAGCAAGGTAAGCCACATCTTGTAAGTTAGCGAATACTTTTGTATCAAAAGCAAACGTAATTCGATGTGTATTGCCATCAGGATCTTCACCTTCAGGAATACTAACAATTCGAACTCGGCTCCAATTATGCGGCCCTTGATCAAAGCGTTCTGGCGGTATTGAACGCAAAACAGGCACAGGTAACCAAATACCATCATATAATTTTAACGACTGATCAACACTAATTTCTTGTGTTGGTTTGACAGCAAATGTTGGATTATCAGGTGTGAAAAATTGACCACTTTCCACATCTTCAATCAACCTGATAAGTGCACCACTTTCTGATGGGTCAATAAAAGCCCCATTAACTTTACTGCGCCATCGATTATCTTTCCAATCGATTTTAAGTGCAAAATCAAGAAACTGAATGCCACTATTCATAATCAGTGTCACTTCTTGACCATAATTGCGTAATTCTGGAAGCATATACAACCTTTATTGTTTTTTCATCGTTATTGGGAATGAAGTCCCATTATTATAAATTCCTTGGCAATTGGCTTTATTATCTTTGCCTGGTGTGCATTGAATTTTGGGTAATTGATATTTGGTGTTATCACTACAAACAGCCTCTGTATTACCTGCTATACCTAAATTAGCATTTTTAATATCAGTGCCAACATTACCCGTACATTTCACACCGTCACTACGCGTTATAGTAACTTCGCCATTACCATCTTTAAAGTTATAACTTAATTGCAATGGTTTACCTGTGGCTTTGTCTTGAATGCCACCATTGACAGACCATTGTCCATCTAAGAATTTTGTGGTTCCTTGCTTGATTGCATCTGCTGGTAAAGCTAAATTATTTGTTTGATCAACTCCAGCGTTAGGATCTGCTTTATTATCTTTATCTAATGGCGAAGAAGTTTGGTCAGCGCTATCTTTGTCTTGTCTATTTTGAACATCTGTATTATCTTCTTTATCGGGATCGATAGGTGTTGATTTTTCATCTTTATCATCTGTTTTACCTATATCAGGCGGAGTCACTTGATCATTTTTATTATCTTGCGCATCTGGATTTGAAGTATTATTCCCCTCATTTGCATTATCTGGTGCTACAGAATGATCAACCGAATCATTTGCTACATCGGCATTAGTCGGGGTATTGGTTGTATTGTCTAAAATGGTACCATTTGGTATAGCATTACCCGTGACACCTAACCGATTATCAACAACCACACCTCTTGGTTCAGTTTTTAATTCTGGTTCTGTCGCTTTTTTATCCTGCTTGTCATCCTTTTCAGGTTGACTAATATTGTTATTATCTAAAGATACATTCGGATTAATCGATATCTCAGGTTTTAACCAACAACCGCGTAGCAAAAACAAGGCTAATAAAAGCAACAATAACGGTAATAATCCCAGCAACCATATCCACCAACGCTTCCACCATGGTTTATTATCAATAGGCGTGGCAGAAGTAACGGCAGCTGCTTGTGCAACTTTTGCTACCGATTCTAAACTATAGAATGGAGAATTGCCTTGAGAGGTGTGCGGATACACAAATCCCCAGAAAGTAATCACCGGTTTACCGTTAACAATATAAACAAATTGATTACTTGGAAAACGTATTGCCATCAAATTAGGTTCGGCACTATCAACATTATTTTTGGGATCATAAATAAGACGGCTAAAAAGCAGTTGATCACCTTCTAAATTAGGATTACTGGCTAGTTGTTTGCCAAAATTCATCACTTTATGTTCAAATTCTTTCAGTAAAGCCAGCGCTGACTGTTGCTCAGATTCACTAGCTGAAGTCCAAGGAACAATATCATATTGCCCATCAGGCTGATTTGAATCAAAAGGAATATACCAATCGATAATATTGCCGTGATCATTGCGTTGTGGAATAGCTAAATAATCAGCATATTGTTTACCTAATTTAACTCTAAACATTTCACGGATTTGAGCTGCAACTAAATAAGCGGCTTTACCATCATGCCCTAGCATTTTAAAGTCTTTGATATCACCGCTTCGAAGTAATGTATTTGCCATATGTTCCTTTCTATTTCTTTCTATTATTTTATTTCTCAGCATTTGTACGCAACAAAAATAAGTTTAACAGAAAACACTATCATTGTAATTGATATCATTATGGATATTATGAATTTTTATTCATATTTTTGATAAGTTCCACTACTAATAAAACGCTTTATATAAACCATACATAAAAATTTATAACCATTTGGTTTATAAAATTTTTCAAGTTAATTATAACTCTGCTAGCCTGTTACAAATTTATACTGAAACGCATACTTTTCTGAAAGTTTTTTACAAAATTATTTTAAAAAATCTTGATCTGTTAATACGCGTAATGGTTGCATATCGCTTTCGCCTTTTATCACTAATGTAGGATCTGAACGTAAACAAGTACCACCATAATGGCCACCAACCGTAAAAGTACATAACTGCAAATACCTTTCATCAACTTTAGGTAAACACCATAACTCTTGATAAATATTTTCTTGTTTAGCAAATTTGCCAAGTGTTTTATCGAGTATTTGCTCTTTACTGTTCACCAATTCAATATTACTGCCCCTTCGCCCTGCAATAGGTTTAATCGCATAACCTTTTTTTATTAAGTTATCGTTGAGTTCAAAAGTCGATTCTAATAAATAACGATGGTTAGGGAATAATGACCACAATACCGGCAAAATCGCCTTATTACTTGGAATAACGGTCCATAAAGGTTCAAAAACAGATACTTCAGGCCGTAAAAGCACATCAATTAATCTTACGGTATTATCAGGATGCCAAGTACGAATCGGCAAACCTGCAACTTGTGCTTCACTTTCTTGTCGAAGCTGTTCTAAAACAGTTTCCCAAGCCCATGTTTTCCAAACACAAGTGACTTGGCGATCTTCATCGTCCACTAACCGTCCACGTTTATCCCATCTCAGTCCACTTAGTCCGCGTAAAATTTTGCTATCTATTCCAGCCAAAGTCATAGCTTTTTGCATAAATAAAGCGTGATAATTTTCTTCACTATCATCATCACGCATAATATGTACAAATGCTTGCGCATCACTATGCTTCCAGCAATTAGCCAAAGCATTAAGTAAACCCTCACTCGGATTTGTTCCTACACTGATTCTTGCTTGTGTCGCCCAGTTTGCTAATATTTTCCCTGCTTCGGTATGACAAGAGGCCGAATCGGCATTATATTCATAGACTTTAAAGCCACGTTCATCCATACAAAAATCTAATCGTCCTGTAATCATTTGATAACGACGTTGTTGCCACGAAAGTCTTAATCTTGGCCATAATATTTCAGGAATATTAAAATTAAGTAATAGATTGTCATCCTTTAATACCTTGTCGGTGGCATGTAAATACATTAAATGTAATTCATTGGTAGCCCGAATTAATTCTTGCTCAGCACTTTCTGAAATAGTGAAATAACGATAATGATCATCATGGCTAATCGCATGACCTGCCGCTAATACATACGCATGTTCTAATGGATCTGATTCATCTAACCATTTTTTATCAAATTGACCTTCGTTTTTAATATGGGCACTATGAATTTGAAGTAAAGGCTGAGGAATTTTAGGTTGAGGTAAACTATACTCTGTCTTATCAGTTTGAATCATCCAACCTAAAATTTTCGTGTCATCGAACGTATCATGTAAATGATAACCTTCACTAGACACTGTCATTTTAAGTTCACGTGTCCATTGCTGTCCAATGGGTAAACGGGTATGTATTACATTTTGTTCAGCAACTCGGACTTTGTCTTCAAATACTTCAGTGATAATAGCTATATGGCCTGTTCTGTCAAATACACCACCATCATCCCATACCAACAAAGAGCCTGCTTCTGGCATTTTTTTGCTACCATTAGCAAATGCTTGCAAAGGTAAAATCGCCTCGTTAACAACTTGCCTTAAAAAACGTAGTGAAAAAATTTCGTGCGCCATTCCTACATCAGTAAAAACGATACCGTAATTTAAGAATAAAAAACGCCTTGCAAATTCAACGCATTGCCATTTATATCCCATATACTCATAGCCACAATAGCTACGAAATGATCCATCATTCGGGTATTGATTTCGATCTAATGTTTCATAATCAGAAGAATAAATAGCAACCCCGCCCGGTGCATAACCTAATAATGTGCCAAAAGGTTCTTTATTTTTGGATTTAGATGACATATTGTTTTAGCCTTATTGGTAAATAGTAAAAACGCTTATTTCACTATGTTAGAATTTTCTTATCATAGCTCAAAATATATACTTTAAAAAGCAATGTTTATTATTCGTTACTTGAAGAGTCATAAACAGCCTATATATAGTAATCATTCTTGATACCAATACATTGAACCTATTAACTGAGAAAAATAAGATTATGCAACCAACAAAATTAAATGAATTATTAGAGTTCCCATGTTCTTTTACTTACAAAGTAATGGGCGAAGCCAAACCTGAACTTGTTGACAAAGTGGTATCAGTCATTCAACGTCATGCTCCGGGTGATTATACGCCATCAATCAAACCGAGCAGTAAAGGCAATTATCATTCAGTTTCAATTACTATTAATGCCACGCATATTGATCAGATCGAAAATCTTTATAGAGAATTAGGCGAAATCGATATTGTAAGAATGGTTTTATAATACTTTACTTTTTTGCTAAAAATAGAGCCTTACTGTTATAGATAAGGCTTTTCATAAAAAATAAAATCAACATTCTACCTAAATATTTTTTCTGAAGTATCTATCCCTGCTAAAACAAAAATGACTTGAAAAAAATCGAATAAAATTAGTGCGTTTTCTGAAGGTGTTTAGGCGATGTTTATCGTGGCTCAGCTTTTAGTTGATCGCTATATAAGCAGCAATATTAATCTATTTGAAATAAAAAGCGCAAGATAGTTAACACTACCTTGCGCTTTGTATAGATAACCAATTATCCTAAAATTTTAGCTAATTCTTTTGTTACTTCGGCAACAGGCTGCGTCCCATCTACACGGAAATAGTGTGTACGCCCTTCTTTTGCTTCATGCTGATAATAATTGATCAGTGGTTTAGTTAAATCGTGATATTCGACAAGGCGTTTACGCACAATATCTTCACTATCATCTTTACGAGTGGTTAATGGTTCACCTGTCACATCATCCACATTTTCAACTTTCGGTGGATTATGACGAATATGATAAACACGACCTGAAGCAGCATGAATACGGCGCCCACTCATACGATCAATAATGACAGCGTCTGGTACATCGAATTCAAGCACATAATCAACATTAATACCAGCTGCTTTCATAGCATCAGCCTGAGGAACAGTACGAGGAAAGCCATCTAATAAAAAGCCATTAGCACAATCGCTTTGCGCAATACGCTCTTTCACTAATGCAATAACAAGTTCATCAGTAACCAATTTACCTGCATCCATTAATTCTTTTGCTTGCAAACCAAGCGCTGTACCCGCTTTTACTGCTGCACGCAACATATCACCAGTTGAAATTTGGGGAATTCCATATTTTTGCATAATAAATTGTGCTTGGGTTCCCTTTCCTGCTCCTGGTGCGCCTAATAAAATAATTCGCATAAAATAACCTCTTATGGCTTTAATATAGATAATATCTTCTATTCTGGTAAATAATGAAATATCACCTTACTGCTGGAGATTAAACCATCAGTTGGGCAAATATAGTTCACCGACCCGCAGCCCTTAATCATCTGCACTTTTTGCAGACAAGTCGGGCAAATATATTGTTCAAAATAATGTTGCTTGCAATGAAGACAATTAAAATATTGAGGCGAAACAATACTCATTTTATGATGACACTTTGGGCAAAGACCTTCTTGTCCACCATCAACCACCTTCTTTTGAGACATAAATTATTTTCGACCTCTAACATGTTTCATCAATCGACGACGTTTGCGTTGCTGTGATGCGGTTAAACTATTTTTTCTCCCTTCAAATGGGTTTGTTCCTTCTTTAAACTGAATTCGAATTGGTGAACCCATAATTTTTAGCGAGCGTCTAAAATAGTTCATCAAGTAACGCTTATAGGAATCTGGTAAATCTTCAACTTGATTACCATGAATAACGACAATGGGTGGATTATAACCACCTGCGTGCGCATATTTTAATTTAACGCGGCGTCCTCGCACCAAAGGTGGTTGATGATCGTCTTGTGCCATTTGCATAATCTTAGTCAATAAGGCAGTGTTGACACGGCGCGTTGCACAATCATACGCTTCTTGAATGGAGTCAAATAAGTTACCGACACCACTACCATGCAAGGCAGAAATAAAATGTACACGAGCAAAATCAATAAAGTCTAACCTATCATCTAGTGTTGTTTTCACTTGCTCTTTGATATCTTGTGATAAACCATCCCATTTATTAACTGCTATAACAAGTGAGCGCCCACTATTAATAATAAAACCTAGTAATGATAAGTCTTGATCGGATATACCTTCACGGGCATCTATAACTAAAATGACAACATTAGCATCTTCAATGGCTTGTAAGGTTTTAATGACAGAAAATTTTTCAACGGTTTCGGTGACTTTTCCTCGCTTACGAACACCAGCGGTATCAATCAAGATATACTCACGTTCATCACGTGTCATTGGTATATAGATGCTATCACGCGTGGTGCCTGGCATATCATATACAACGACTCGTTCTTCACCTAAAATTCGATTAGTTAGTGTTGACTTACCTACATTTGGACGACCAACAATAGCAACTTTGATGGGTTGATTAATAAGGGATTGTGTTTCATCGACAAAATCATCGCAAGATTCAGTTAAGTCCTCAAATTGTTCTTTATTCTCAAAATAACTTTCTTCGTTATTATCAAACTGAAAAATAGGATCTAATACCGTTTCAATTAACGAGCTTACGCCTCGACCATGGCTAGCTGCAATGGGATGAATTTCGCCCAATCCTAATCCGTAAAAATCAGAAATTGCAGTATCCGCATCAATACCATCAATTTTATTAGCCACTAAAAAAGTGGCTTTTTGACGAGAGCGTAAATGCTTAGCAATAGCATGATCGGCAGGCATGGTACCAGCTCTGGCATCAACCAAGAAAAGAACAATATCAGCTTCTTCTATTGCTTGCAGGGATTGCTCAGCCATAAAACTTTCAACCCCATCTTCAGATCCATCAATACCGCCAGTATCAATCAATATATATTCATGGCCCTTGATTTCTGCTCGTCCATATTTGCGATCACGAGTTAATCCAGGAAAGTCAGCCACTAAGGCATCTCGGGTTCGCGTTAACCGATTAAATAAAGTCGACTTTCCAACATTTGGACGACCAACAAGTGCTACTACAGGTACCATGTTTCTTCTCTAAATTACTTTAATTTTTTGTAAAAGCGTAAATATCACCATTTTTGGCTTGAACAATTAATTTATTGTCCACAACAATTGGTTTCGATATTAATCCACTACTGCTCACTTGAGTCTTAGCTGCAAGCTCTCCATTGTCAGCATTTAACCAATATAGGTAACCTTCAAAATCACCAAATACCACATAATTTTGGTAGATAACAGGATCGGTTAACTGACGATGTGTAAGATTTGATTGCGTCCAAAGCTCACCGCCACCATTCTTGGCAATAGCTTGAACATTGTCATTTTGGTCAACAACAAATAATCGATTAGTATCAACCGCAAAGCTATGAGTAGAACCAAGTCCTTTACGCCAAACAGTTTGACCATTACTCAAATCAAGCGCAACTAAACTGCCATTATAACCAACGGAATAAACTAAATTACCTTCAACTATAGGGGTTGAATCAACATCGTTTAATTTTGCAATTTCAGTAGAGCCTGATGGCTGTGAAATACGTTGCTGCCAAATTAATTGGCCATCATTAATAAAGTAAGCATTTACTCGACCATTATCATCGCCAACAATAGCTGCACCATGAGCGATAGTCGGTGTAGAGTTGCCTCTTAGCGACAGTGCGGGAACGTCGAAAGAAACATCCCACAAATAATCACCTGTATCACGATTAAGACCTTGAAGAATGCCATTTGCAGTGTGAATTATCAATTTGTCTTCAGAAGGTACTGGGCGAGCAAGCACTTCACCTTTTACGGTTTTTTCCCACACCACTTTACCATTGTTACGATCTAACGCATACACAACAGCGCGTTCACTACCTACGTAAACATATTTATCATCAGCACTTACACCACCTGAAAATAGTGCCGTTTTACTGCTAAAAAGCGTACTTTGCGATAAATTTACATCCCATAAAGTATGACCACTTACTAAATCAATTGCTTTAACTTGTCCACTACGACTTGCAACATAAATAGCATTATCATAATTGATCGGACCTAATAATGAATAAATATGAGTATTACCAGCAGTGCTATTTCGCCATACTTGTTGAATAGGAAATTGATTATTCACTGCTGGTGAAGGTGAAATTTGAACAATCTCTTCTTCCCCACCGAATAAAGAGCACCCAGCAAGTGAAAACATAAAAACACCAGTAAAAAGATATTTTGATAACTTCATTGTATAGCTCCTTATAGCAGGATAAATTAATTTTTACTTTCTTCCGTTGCAGTTTTTTTTGCCTGAGCTTCTTGTTCTGCTTGTTGCTTTGCTTTTAAATATTCAGCTTGATTCAACTTCATTTTAATGTTTTCTTCTAAATCTTTGGTTGGATTAGCAGTTAAAGCAACGTTATAAGCGCTCACTGCATCAGCATAAAGAGTCATTTTAACTAACACATCACCACGAAGATCATTAATTACAGGTCCCCAGCTTTCGCTAGTCACATGGCTTAGCGATGTTAAACTATCTTGATATTGACCTTGTTGGTACTGTAAACGCGCTATACGAATATTGGTAATTGCTTTGACTGGCTCTGAATCGGTTTTCTTTAATGCATCGACTAATAATGTTTGCGCACCAGAATAATCTTTTAATACTTCAACATAAAATTTTGCAGCACGTAAATTAGCAAACACACTATAAATAGTATCGTTGTCTTTAGCAAAAGCGATTAATTCATTGACAGAATCTGGTTTATTATCATCTAATTGAGCTATTAACTGTTCATACTTATCTGACGATTCAATCGCCTTTTCAGCTTTATATGATTGCCAATAGCGCCAGCCGTAAAAGGCCAATAGCCCGATTACAAGAATCGCAACCATAATTTTCCACGTTTTAGCAAAAAAGCCTTTTATATCTTCAAGTTGTTCTTCACTTGATAACTGATGACTCACGTTTTTCTCCTATTACTTTACTTAATCGACAAGCAAGTTTGAACAACTTCTTTTTGTGCAACTTCAACTTGTTCGCCTGTTTGTAAATTTTTAATCATTACTGACTGATTAGCTAATTCATTTTCACCAATAATGACTGCTATTTTAGCACCTAACTTATCGGCTTTGGCAAATTGTTTCTTAAAATTACTACTACCGTAATTTGTCATGATTCGCCAATCCGGTAAGCCATCGCGCAACTGCTCTGCAATACGTTGTGCTGCTGAAATTGTTCTTTCATCACCAGAAGATATCATATACACATCAATCAAATTATCGCGATTAAACGATGGATTAACGGCTTGAACTAATAACACTAAACGCTCAACGCCCATTGCAAAACCCACTGCTGGTGTTGGTTGTCCACCTAGTTGGCTTACAAGCCCATCATAACGACCACCACCACACACGGTACCCTGCGCACCTAAACTACTGGTTACCCATTCAAAAACCGTACGATTATAGTAATCTAAACCACGGACTAATCTTTGATTAATATTGTATTTTACTCCAGCGTTATCCAATAAGCGACATAACCCCTCAAAGTGCTGTTTAGATTCTTCATCTAAATAATCGAACAATTTTGGTGCTTGATTGAGTAGCTCTTGCACAAGTGGATTTTTTGAGTCAAGTACTCTTAATGGGTTAGTATACATTCTACGTAAGCAGTCTTCATCCAATTTATCTTTATGTTGTTCAAGAAAAGCAACTAATGCATTTCGATAATTGGCTCTAGCTTCAATCGAACCTATTGAATTTAGCTCAAGAGAGGTATGCTGTTCGATACCCAAAGCTTTCCAGAAACGTGCAGTTAAAAGGATAAGTTCAGCATCAATATTTGGTCCTTCAAGCCCAAAGACTTCAACACCAAATTGATGAAATTGGCGATAGCGCCCTTTTTGCGGTTTTTCATAACGGAAAGCAGGCCCTAGATACCAAAGGCGTTGTTCTTGATTGTAAAAAAGACCATGTTCAATGCCAGCACGGACACAACCTGCGGTAATTTCTGGACGTAAAGTAATACTTTCATCATTACGGTCATTGAATGTGTACATCTCTTTTTCAACAATATCGGTCACTTCACCGACTGCTCGCTTAAATAGTGCAGTGTCTTCAACAATGGGCGTTCTAATTTCGTTATAGCCATAACTGTTTAATACACCTTTAACAATGTTTTCAATCTGTTGCCAACTTGCACTATCTGTTGGGAGTAAATCATTCATTCCTCGTATAGATTGGATCTTTCTCTCTGTCATTTATTTATTCGCTATCTAATAAAATTATAATTCAGTTGCTGTAATTCTGTTTTTCAATATTAATGCTTTAGCCCGAATTTTAGCTTCTAATTCATCAATCATTTTTTCATTATCAATACGGCCAATACGCACACCATCTTCATAAAAACCACTTTTGTTATGACCGCCAGCAACTCCCATGGTTGAAGCTAACGCTTCGCCCGGACCGTTAACCACACAACCAATAATTGACACATCCATTGGTGTAATAATATCTTCTAATCGCTGCTCTAATGCATTGACGGTATTAATCACATCAAACTCTTGACGGGAGCAAGTTGGACAAGCAATAAAATTAATACCACGAGACCGTATACGCAGTGATTTTAAGATATCAAATCCAACTTTAACTTCTTCAGTAGGATCGGCAGCTAGGGATACGCGGAGTGTATCGCCAATCCCTTCCGATAGCAATAATCCTAATCCAATGGCCGATTTAATTGCACCACTGCGCACTCCACCCGCCTCAGTTATGCCCAAATGCAATGGCTGCTTAATTTGTTTAGCTAATAAACGATAAGCATCAACCGCAGTAAACACATCAGATGCTTTTACACTAACTTTAAACTGATCAAAATTAAGCCTGTCAAGTATATCAACATGACGCATCGCTGATTCAACAATCGCTTTTGGAGTAGGTTCACCATATTTTTCTTGAATATCTTTCTCAAGCGATCCCGAATTCACCCCAATACGTATTGGGATGTTTTTATCTTTCGCACAATCGACAACGGCACGAATTCTTGACTCATTGCCTATATTGCCGGGGTTAATTCTTAAACAATCAACGCCATATTCAGCAACTTTTAAAGCAATACGATAATCAAAATGAATATCAGCAATCAGTGGAACTTTAGCTTGTTGTTTAATCAATTTAAACGCTTCGGCCGCATCCATTGTTGGAATAGAAACACGCACAATATCCACTCCAACACGTTCAAGTGCTTGAATTTGAGCTACCGTTTTTTCGACATCAGTAGTACGAGTATTTGTCATCGATTGAACAGTTATTGGGGCTCCGCCACCAATAGGAACATTGCCGACATAAATTCGGGTAGATTCTCGTCTAACGATGGGCGACTCCTGATGACTCATACACACTTAACCATATTACAAAATAACTAGCCCGCAATCTTAACAAGATTTAAGGCAAATGTCTGTATGAGAATAAGAAAATTTGCTAACTATTAACACGGGTAATAGGGGATGGAGAAATATAATGACTTACTTCAATAAGATTATTTTTATCGTCCTTATTAACATAGTATAAAGTTATACCAAGCGCACAAAGAAGAATAAATATACCGATTAAGATAAATGGTGCCTTTCCTTGTTTTTTTGTTATAAACGTGTGCGGTTGAATTTTTTTTTGTTGTGACTTAGATTGTTTGGTTAATTCATCGATATGAGGTTGATACTGATCAGCTGATAAGCCGACAATTTCTGCATAAGAACGAATATAACCTTTTACAAAAACAAGAGGGGCATGAGGCAACTGATTTTTTTCGATATCGTCAATCACAGTTTTACGAACATGAATTTTATTGGCAACATCATCCTGAGTTAATCCCATTTCTTCTCGTAAATCAGCAAGCATCACTCCTAATGAAATATTGTCCATTATCCCCTCATAAATTTAATACTAAACGCTAGTTAATTTCATTCTCACACAATTTTACAATGAATCAATTTTTTTTGCATTAAACCATTGTGTTGGTTTTTCAATTTCATGTTGAGCTGCAACTAATTGTAATTCATATTCATCTTGTTTTAAGGTTTCAAGCATAACCGCATACACCGCCGAAGTAGTATGTTCTAGGGCTTCAACCAATGATTTTCCAAGTAAAATATTAGCTAAAAATAATCCACTTGTCATATCACCAACACCAACAGGTTGTCTTACGCCAAAATCAACTAATGGGCGATCAATATGCCATGCATCATCTTTAGTCACAAGTAACATTTCAAAGCGATCAATTTTATATCCAGCTCGGCTTAAATGTTTAACTAAAATCGCTTTAGGTCCTTTTTTACATAATTCTCGACAAGCTAGAATAGCTTCTTCAACATTATTGACACGTTGTTTACCATTTAGCTCTTCAAGCTCCAAAATATTTGGTGCCATCATATCTGCCATAGGCAGCGCAGTATTGCATAAAAACTCTGATACACCTGGGGCAACAAAGCAACCTTTTTCAGGATGCCCCATTACAGGATCGCAAAAATAAATAGCATTAGGATTAACCGATTTTACTTTTTTAACAATCTCAATAATAGCATTGCCTTGCTCAGGAGATCCCATATAGCCACTTAATACCGCATCACAACGTTTTAGTTCATCAATTTCATGAATTCCATCAGCAATCTCAGTTAAATGAGATGCTGACATTACCGTTCCAGTCCATTGGCGATATTGAGTATGATTAGAAAATTGCACAGTATTTAAAGGCCAAACATTTACCCCTAATCGACGCATAGGAAATTCAGCAGCACTATTTCCTGCATGACCAAATACAACATGAGACTGAATCGATAAAATATTTTTCATGAAATTAGCTCCAAATTAATAAGCAATAATATTTTTTACCACGACGAAGCAAAGTATAACGATTAAAAAGCTTATCACTATCCGAAAAACGGTAATCTGTTGTTGTATTGCGTTCACCATTAATTGAAATGGCATTAGATTCAATCATCGTTCTTGCTTGACCTCTTGACGGTGCAAACTGCGCATTAACGATTACTTGCTGTAAATCAACTTCACTTTCAACAACTAACGTTGGCATACCATCTTGGGCTAGCTGCTCAAAATCAGCTTCAGACAAATCCGTCAACTTACCAGAAAATAAGCTTTCTGTAATACGTTTTGCAGCAATGAGTCCATCCTCACCATGAACTAGACGAGTAACTTGTTCCGCAAGTACATATTGAGCTCTTGGTGCAACACCACTATTTTTATCTTCTTCTTCCAATGCGTCAATTTCATTTAACGGCATAAATGTAAAGAATTTTAAGAATCGATAAACATCCGCATCTGCAGTATTAATCCAGAATTGATAAAACTTATACGGACTTGTCTTTTTAGGATCCAGCCATACTGCACCACTTTCAGTTTTACCAAATTTAGTCCCATCTGATTTAGTAATTAATGGCACGGTCAGACCATAAACCTGTTTTTGATGTAAGCGGCGAGTCAAATCTATACCAGCGGTAATATTTCCCCACTGATCAGATCCACCTATTTGTAAAACAACGTCATGCGATTTATTCAAACAAGCAAAATCATACGACTGTAATAAACTATAAGAAAACTCAGTAAATGAGATCCCTACCTCGTCACGATCAATACGTTGCTTAACTGATTCTTTATTAATCATCGCATTAACCGAGAAATACTTACCAACATCACGTAAAAATGTCAGCACATTCATACCACTAAACCAATCGTAGTTATTGGCAACAATTGCCGCATTTTCACCACAATTAAAATCTAAAAATGGTGAAACTTGTTGTTTAATTTTTTCACTCCACTCAACAACTGTCTCTTCAGTATTGAGTTTTCGCTCAACGGCTTTAAAACTTGGATCACCAATTAATCCTGTTGCTCCACCGACTAAAGCTACAGGTTTATGTCCAGCTAATTGAAAGCGCTTTAAACAAAGCAACGGTACCAAATGTCCAAGATGCAAGCTATCGGCTGTTGGATCAAAACCACAATAAAGCGCAATAGGATTTTGTTCAATTTGTTCTATTAGTGCTTTTTCATCAGTAAGCTGCGCAATCAGTCCACGCTCTTGCAGTTGTTTGATCACATTTTTCGTCATATATTTTACCTATTAAATTTTATTACGTTTATATTCTACTTTAATGAAATTTATACTGTTTTATTATGATAACGTTTATACGCTTGTTTAAAATGATCTTCCACTATTTCATTAGGTTTTTTATCACATAAGCTAAACACGACAATCGCAATTGAAGCAAATAAAAACCCAGGAATGAGAGAGTATAGATTAAACCAATTAAAATTAATCCAAAGCAATACGGTTACAGCACCAATTATCATACCTGCTAATGCGCCATTACGTGTCATACGTGACCAAAATACCGAAAAAACAATAATTGGACCAAACGCTGCACCAAATCCAGCCCAAGCATGGCTAACTAAATCAAGTACGCTATTATTTGGATTAATGGCTAATAAAATCGCAATAACTGAAACTAATAACACCATTATACGCCCAACCCAAACAAGTTCTTTTTGTTTTGCTTTTGGTCTAAAAAAGGCGCGGTAGAAATCTTCCGTTATAGCGCTTGAACAGACTAATAGTTGGCAACTTAATGTGCTCATTACTGCCGCTAATATAGCTGCAAGCAATACACCAGCAATCCAAGGATTAAATAATAACTTTGAAAGCTCAATAAAAATGCGTTCATGTTTGCCGTTATTAACCAAATAGACAAATTCTGGATGATTAGAGAAAAAAGCAATACCAAAAAAGCCAACCGTAATGGCTCCAGCTAAACATAAAATCATCCAAGTCATACTAATTCGACGTGCATTTTTCATCACTTCATGGGAATCAGCTGCCATAAATCTGGCTAAAATATGTGGTTGACCAAAATAACCAAGTCCCCAACCTAACAATGAAATAATGGCGATCAAATCCATGTGAGCAAATAAATTGGTGTAATTAGGATTAAGCGATTGAATATATGCCATTGCATCAGAAAAGCCCCCAGCATTCACCATAACCATAATAGGGGTTAAAATAAGTGCAAACATCATTAAACTTGCTTGAATAGTATCAGTCCAGCTTACAGCTAAAAAACCACCAATAAAAGTATAAGCAATTGTTGCACCAGCACCTGCAAGCATTGCCCAACCATAACTCATACCAAATGTACTTTCGAATAATTTTGCGCCAGCAACCACACCGGATGCACAATAAATAGTAAAAAAGATAAGAATAATCACCGCAGAAATAATGCGAAGTAAAGAACTTTTATCATCAAATCGACGAGCAAAATAATCGGGTAATGTTAAAGAATTATGGTTGATTTCGGTAAAAACACGCAACCTTCCAGCAATCAGTAACCAATTGAGATACGCGCCAATTATCAAACCAATGGCAATCCAACTTTGTGATATACCAAACAAGAAAACCGCGCCAGGTAGTCCCATTAATAACCAACCACTCATGTCTGAAGCACCCGCTGAAAGTGCTGTGACAACACTACCAATACGGCGTCCACCTAGAATATAATCACCAAAGTTTTGCGTTGCACGAAACGCAAAAAAACCAATCGCAATCATCCCTAAAATGTACACAGCAAAGGTGACAATCATTGGTAACGACATTTTTATAACAAACCTTGTATTATGAAATTAAAAATAGTGGGCTAGCTTATCACAAAAAGCCCATGCTAAAAAGCAGACGATTTATGTATTTGAGTGAATACAAATTAGATAAGATTGTTATTTGGTAAAATTACAATCTACATATATCATTGATAGCCAAAACTAAAACGTCTATAAAAACTAAATTTAACTTACAGATAAACTGCAAATACAGTATATAATATCAAACAAACTATTTGGGGATATTAATTATTTTGTGAAACAATCAACTCGAATTCAAATTTTAGACAGGCTAAAAGATCATATTAAAGATCCAACCACCGAGCTTATATACCAAACGCCATTTGAATTACTTATTGCTGTTGTTCTATCGGCTCAAGCAACCGATGTAAGTGTCAACAAAGCAACAAAACCGCTTTTTGCTGTAGCCAATACAGCACAACAAATTTTAGCACTTGGCGTTGATCAATTAAAAATTTATATTCGTACCATTGGGCTTTACAATAGTAAAGCTGAAAACATTATAAAAACATGTCAAATTTTAGTTGATAAATATCAAGGCGAAGTACCAGAAAATTTTGATTCACTTATTGAGTTACCGGGAGTGGGTCGTAAAACAGCCAATGTTGTGTTAAATACGGCGTTCGGGTGGCCGACCATTGCTGTTGATACGCATATATTTAGAGTAAGTAACCGTACAGGTTTTGCACCAGGTAAAACTGTCGAAGCAGTTGAAGAAAAATTGCTGGAGGTCGTACCGAAAGAATATAAAATAAATTGCCACCATTGGCTAATATTACACGGTCGTTATACCTGCATTGCCAGAAAGCCTAGATGCGGTTCTTGTGTTATAGAAGATTTGTGTGAATTTAAAGAAAAAGTTTACCCAGAGTGAAAATTAATGCCAAATAAATTTAATTTAGACCAAGATGACATAAACTTGTTTCAAAATAGTATTGGTAACACCAAAAAGCTAAAACAAGATACGGTTATTCATAAACCGGTGAAACGCTCCAAAAAAATAATGGAAAAACAAAAACTACAGCATGAAAAAACGCATGCTGAGTTTTATTTTTCCGATAATTATCAACCTCTATTGCAACAAGATCCTATCAGCTATAGTCGAGAAAATGCCGATCCCTATGAAGTAAAAAAATTACGACGAGGATTTTATGAGCCAGAGTTTTTTTTAGATTTACATGGACTCACTCAGCAAGAAGCTAAAAAAGAGATTGCAGCGCTTATCGCCGCATGTTTACGTGAAAGAGCTCATTGCGCATGTATCATGTATGGACATGGAAAGAATATCTTAAAAAAACAAACGCCAATGTGGCTTGCACAACACCCTCGCATTATGTGTTTTCACCAAGCACCCAAAGAGTTTGGCGGCAGCGCAGCATTACTCATTTTATTTGACATCAACAATGAATTAGCAAATAACTAGTACTTGAAAATAAAATAGTTATGAATCACCCAAAAATAAAAAAGCCAGCTTAGCGATGCTAGTCTGGCAAACATTGGAAGCAATGTGAGCAATGTCATACTTTTTCAGAAGCAGTTTAGTGCTCTAACAAAGTACATTATAATGATAATGATTCTCATTACTAAAAGCAAGTATTTTTTGGCCTTTCCTAAATTAGACGAAAATAAATACCTGACTCACTTATTTCATAAAACTGTTTTTATATTCAACTTGTTAAAAAATAAAAAAAATAAGCAGAAGATTGTCTTTCTACTTTTATAAAACGTTTTTATACAATAGCTAAATTCAGATAAAAAGACCGTAATAATGACTATTTTTGATAAATAAACTCTACGCCCTCTTCATCACTTTCATCCCAATCATCAAAATCATCGTCATCATCAAAAGCTTCATCCATTGCTTGTTGATGATAATCATCCCACATAAATTCAACTCGTTCGGGTAATGATTCTTCTTGTTCGGCTTCGCGTGGATGGGCATTGATATATTCCATTAATTCCCAGCATAACGCTTTTACGCCTTCTTGATTAATGGCAGAAATAACATAATATTTATCCTGCCAGTCAAGCGCCTTAGCAATTTCAGCCGCACGTTTAGCACTCTCCTCAGGCCCTAATACATCCATTTTATTAAATACTAACCAGCGCGGTTTATTCGCTAATTTTTCGCTGTATTGCTGAACTTCTTGAATAATTACTTTAGCATTTTCTATCGGATCTGATTCATCTACTGGTGCCATATCAATTAAATGAACTAAAACACGACAACGCTCAAGGTGTTTTAAAAAACGAATGCCCAATCCTGCACCATCTGATGCACCCTCTATCAAACCAGGGATATCAGCAACAACAAAACTTTGCTCATTATCCATTCGAACAACACCCAAACTAGGTACTAAGGTCGTAAATGGATAATCGGCAACTTTCGGTTTAGCGGCCGAAACTGCACGAATAAATGTTGACTTACCAGCATTAGGTAAACCTAACATGCCAACATCAGCAAGCAATAATAGTTCTAATAATACATCGCGTTTTTCACCTGGAGTACCATCGGTTTTTTGTCTTGGGGCACGATTCACCGAAGATTTAAAACGCGCATTACCCAAACCGTGAAAGCCACCTTTGGCAACTAACACTTTTTGTAGATGATGCGTTAAATCACCAATAACTTCACCTGTATATTTATCCGTGATACGTGTTCCCACAGGCACTTTAACAGTAATATCTCGACCGCGTTTTCCCGTACAATCAGAACCTTGTCCATTTTGACCTCTTTCTGCGCGATAATTTTTTTCAAACTGGAAATCAACAAGTGTATTTAAATTCTCATCGGCAATAAAAAAGACATCACCACCATCACCACCGTCGCCACCATCAGGACCACCTTTGGGTATATACTTTTCTCTGCGAAAACCGACACAACCGTTTCCACCATCTCCTGCTTCAACTCGAATTGATGCTTCATCAACAAATTTCATTATTCTTCCCCTTTATTGCGGTTAATTAGCCAGCCTTTTCTTGGATGCCAAAGATAATGCCCAATGGTCGCAAACATTGCGCCCGCAACAACAGACACGGCGCCAATATAACCTAAAATATTTAAATACTGCATAGCAAACTTTTCAGGCCAAATTAATGCAAACAAATCTGAAAAGATCAGTGCAAATAATGGTGTTAAGGTTGTTATTGCACTCACTTGTGCGCCTTGCCACCGTTCCATTGCCATCACTAACGCACCGTAAGCAATAATGGTATTCAAACCACAAAATATGATAGCGAACAGTTGCGTTACATCAGCATTGGCTATTTTACTTGGTGAAGTAAAAGGCAACAAAAATACAGTGCAAATAAGATAGATTAACCAAAGTAATTGTTCTGCACGCAATTTTCGTAATAGCACTTTTTGAGCAAGTGCATAACAAGCCCACGATACAGAAGCCAATAAGCCAAGCCAAACACCAATACCATACGCAGACATATTAGAAAAAAGGTCAACAATATTTTTATTAAAAAATAGTGCAAGCCCTGTGAGTAATACTAAGATACCAATAATCTGAGTCGGTCTTAGTCGCTCTTTAAAAATAAAAGCACTTGAAATCATAAATATCACAATGCCAGTTTGCCCAACCACCTGCGCTGTTGTGGCAGAAAGATACTGAACAGCACTTGCAAATAATGCAAAATTACCCAGCAATCCAAATCCAGCAATCATCAATAAAATAAAACGACGACGTTTTTTAAACATCATTAAATTAGGGAATTGCTTTTTGTAAGCCAGCCAGATAGTAATACCAAGCGCTGAAATAGCCAATCGCGACCAAGCTAATGTTAATGGATCAACAACGACTAGTGCATATTTCATTGCAATTGGCACAATGCCCCACATCACTGCAGTTAACATGGCAAGTGCAAAACCTAATTTAACATTTTGCTGTTTTATCATATCGCCATCAATTTTATATGAATTTCAAGAAATGAAAAAAGCCCCACAATAACTGTGAGGCTTCTATAACTTTTGAACCGCTTTTAAATTAGCTATTAGCAACTACACTAACATAACGACGGTTTTTAGGTCCTTTAACTTCAAACTTTACTTGTCCATCAATTAAGGCAAATAGAGTATGGTCACGACCACAACCTACATTAGTACCTGGGTGGAATTGAGTTCCACGTTGACGAACTAAAATATTACCAGCAAGAACTTCTTGACTACCATAACGTTTAACACCTAAACGTTTACTTTGGGAATCACGACCATTACGTGATGAACCACCAGCCTTCTTATGTGCCATTGTTCGATACTCCTATTAAGCGATTGCAGTGATCTTTACATCAGTGAACCACTGACGGTGACCTTGTTGTTTACGATAGTGTTTACGACGACGGAATTTAACAATTTTCACTTTGTCACCACGACCGTGCTCAACAATTTCTGCTTTAATTGTTGCACCTTCAACAAACGGAGCACCAACTTTGATGTCTTCACCATTTGCTACCATTAAAACTTTATCGAAAACAACTTCTGCACCTGTTTCGACTTCAATTTTTTCCAAGCGAACGACTTGTCCTTCGCTAACTCGGTGTTGTTTACCACCACTTTGGAAAACTGCGTACATACTTAACTCCGCAATAAAAAGCAGACGATTACTTGATTAAACATATATGTCTGCGCGATTAATCTTATAGGGCGTGAATTTTACGCAAAATTTATCCTTGTTGCAAGCGCTGTTTACCAAAAGATCGCAAAAAGTGACAAAAAAAATCAGAGGTATACTCTTTTCAGGCTACAATAATCATAAATTGCTATTTATCTGAAATAAAATTATAAAATAATGTTGAGTTTTTTATGTCGAAAAGAAAAATTGGCTACAGTGCATCAATTATTAATCGTTTAACACTATTAATGTTTTTTTTAGGTACTATTGCTTTAATCGCCTTATCGTTTTCAATTCAGGTTGCTAATGATGCAACAGGTGGGGCATATATGGTTAATCAATTAGGTTTACTAAGAATGAAGAACTACCAACTGCTTACCATGATTCCTCTTAACAAAAAAGAGTATGACCACTTGAACATTTTTATGGATATATCTTCATCCAAGCAGCATCTCATGCTCTTAAAACGCTATGGCTTAATGAATGAATTTAATCGGTTAGAAACTGATTGGCAAACTCGACTTACAACTAAAATAAAGCAAGCACAAAAAATGGATGATATAAAAAGTGACATTGAAAATTATGTTATTCGTATTAATGAGTTAGTACATAAAATTGATCAAAATACCGAGAAAAAGATTCAACATATTTCCCAAATACAACAATTATTTATTGTTATCATTGCTCTATTTCTTATCGCTCAGATCTACTATTTACGTTACTGTCTTCTTGCTCCATGGAAAAAACTAATTGATATGGCCGAAGCTATTTCGAACCACAATTTTAAAGCGCGTTTTGATATTAGAGCCAAAAAGAATGAATTTGATCTATTAGGGCAGGCCTTCAATAAAATGTTAACTCAGATCGAGTCACAATATCTATTGCTAGAACAACAAGTTGCTGAAAAAACTGCTAAATTACAACAAACCAATAAGATCGTTTCCTTTCAATATCAAGCAACCAAGCAACTACATACTTCAAAACCATTATGTGAACGTTTTTTAAAAATATTACGCGAGCTAGAGGAATTAGTCCCACTAACTCAATTTCAAATTCGCTTTTATGAATCAGATGATCCTAAGCATTATCAACAAATCAGTTATGATAATGAGCAAAAATTACCCTATTGCCAAAATTCCACTTGCAGTGCATGTTTGATCTCATCAAAACCTGATCAAAAAAATGGTTTTCAACGTCATTGGTATCTTCAAGAGAACGACGAAAAATATGGGATATTATTCGCTTTACAATCAGAAGAAGTCATATTAACCAATGAGCAAGAAAACTTAATTATGGGATTGATTGAGCAAATGACCACTGCAATGAAGCTAGAAAGAAAAATAGAACAACAAAAGCAATATTTATTAATGAAAGAACGCTCAGCCATGGCCAGAGAGCTACATGACTCCATCGCTCAATCGCTATCTTGTTTAAAAATACACCTTAGCTGCTTACAAATGCAGTCAGATTTAACATCTCAAAACAGTATTGATTTATTAGCAACTATGCGCAAAGAGATCAATATCACCTATTCTCAGTTAAGAGAACTGATTACCTCTTTTCACTTACGCCTTAATCAAACTGGCTTTTATGCAAGCTTAGTAGAATTAATTGAAGAATTTAATCAAAAATTACAACTCAACATTCAGTTTGAATACCATTTACCATTAAATATTATCAATAGTAAATATGCATTTCATTTATTACAGATTATTCGAGAAGGACTTAATAATATATACAAACATGCTAAAGCCACACATGTCATTGTAAGTTTAAAAATTGATGACAATCAAATTATCTCTGTTTACATAAAAGACAATGGCATTGGCTTACAAAATGATATTAAACAAGACAATCATTATGGTTTGATCATTATGCGTGATAGAGTTGAAACACTAAATGGTAATTTAATAATAGATAGCCTCCCCAACAAAGGGACACAAATTATGGTAACATTTAAAGCCAATAAAACCATTCCATTTAAGGCAATAAAAGAGTAAAAAATGGAACAAATAAATAGCTCAATACTGCTTATTGATGATCACCCAATGTTAAGAAATGGCGTAAAACAGTTAATCAATACTGTCAACCATTTTGAAATTGTTGGTGAGACTGGCTCTGGAATAGAAGGCGTTAAACTAGCAGAAGAGCTTGATCCCGATATTATTCTGCTTGATATCAATATGCAAGATGTTAATGGACTAGAAATATTACGCTATTTACGAGAAAGAAACATCTCTAGCCGTATCATTATATTTACGGTATCAGATGCGAAAGAAGATATTATCACCGCACTAAAAACTGGTGCTGATGGCTATTTATTAAAAGATATGGAGCCCGAAGATTTTTTAACATCACTAAAGGATATTTCGGTTGGCAAGCTCATTATGGATAATGCTATTTCACATATTATCCTCAATTACATGCGTCATAACAAAGAGCCAACCACAAAGCAAATACATGATGTCAGCTTGTTAACACCAAGAGAAAATGAAATTTTTAATTTATTAGTCCAAGGATTATCAAATAAACTGATCGCCAAAGAGCTTGGTATCGTAGAAAGCACAGTCAAAGTACATATCAAAAGTATATTCAAAAAACTTAATTTTAAATCACGAATGGAAATGACCGTATGGTATCTACAAAGTAAGGAATAATCTTATCCACTGAAAAATAAAAATAGATAAATCTTTATGCGTTACCTTATAGGGCAAAACGATGTATAACACCAAATCTTCTTGTTCGGCGATTTGGTAAATAACATTATTTATTCAAAAAAATAACAAGCATCATAAAAAATGAAACAGAGCATTGAAAACTAGAAAGGTACGATAACTTATAATAGAATTGCACAAACAAATAGCCGCTATTTATAGCCATAAAACACACAAAATCTGAAATAGGAATGTTTGAAATGCCAATATTGATTAATGCTTATTCTACAGTCACTCATCCACCAGCCATTGATTTCCCTTGTGAACGTTTATATCATCGCGGATTAGATGATTCTGAATTGATGAAACACCTTGATGGTTTTATCGGTTATGTCATGCAAGCGGGAGATGGGCAGATAAATTCACATCGTTATGCTTTGTATCGCCATATCCAACGAGTTAAACATCAATTTGCCTTTGAGATTGAAGAAGATAATTTCAGTGAGTTTACCACTTGGGGCTGGCAGGCAAATGCCATTATATTAATGCCGGATGGAACTATTCGTAATCCTGATGGAGAAGTATTGCAATATCCTGATGGTGATATTGATTTAGATGCAGTTATCCCTTACCCACCAGAAGCATTAAAGCGCAAAACAAAAACTGAGCAGTATTTAGCCAAATTAGGATTGCATACGCCGACACATTTACCACCGGTTATTGCTGAATCCGAAGTAATACTTAGAACACCTGAAGAAGTAGCTAAACGTGCTTTAGCGATAATGTTAACAGGCATTCAAGCCGAAAGCTTTCGAGAAAATGATCCGATTAATCCGATGGAATTTAAAGAGCGTTGCCCAACGGGGTTTGCGGCTTTATCAAATAATGAACGTGACTTTATTTATAGCGGGCAGCCAACAGAGCAAGATGTCATCGATATGTCTTGGAAATACGAAGCATTATTACCTTTACAATGGGCAATCAATTGGCAATGTGAGCTCCCTTTTGCTGATACTATCTGTAATGTTTCATCGCTAGTTGACGGAGGAATGCAACATAGTGAGCAAGATATTTCTACAGTGACCTTAAGACCTATTAGTGAATTGTTAGATGCTTTAGATTTGCACTACCGCTTACATTGGATAACCAGAGATTTTAGGATGAAAGATAAGCAACCACCCGCATCAATTATAAGTGGTGTTATTCAAGAGCGCCATTATGCATTAAATTGGTTAACTTGCTTTGAAAATGCGGATTGGGATGATGTTGATACACCGACCTGATATTTTGTCTTATTATTTAGCAGGCATCATGCCCGTATTAAATTGATAGATATTTTATTCATTGGCTAATGATCTATTTCATTAGCCACTTTTTAAAGTGAATAATTGCACCTTTTATAAGTGGCGAAAAAATACAATCGTAGAATTGCGCACCACTAAAACTGACCTACCTATTCCAATTAATGTTCAGAAAACCAACTCAGTTTTTCACGTAATGCCACAACAGGTCCAATAATAATTAAACTTGGGCTACCAGCCCGCAAAGATAATTGCGCTAAATCACATAATAAGCCCGATACTACTTTTTGTTTTGTTGTGGTGCCTTCTTCAACAATGGCTACCGGCGTATTTGCATTCATACCATGCTTAATTAATTGTTTTTCAATATTTTCAGCTTGCGACAATCCCATGTAAAACACTAACGTTTGTTTTTCAGCCGCTAGGCTTTGCCAATCAAGATGACTACCATCCTTTAAATGACCAGTGATTAAACGCACACTATGGGCATAATCTCGATGCGTTAATGGGATTCCGCTATAGGCAGAGCAACCCGAAGCGGCTGTAATTCCCGGGACGACGGAAAAAGGAATATCAGCGTTAAATAATGTTTCAAGCTCTTCACCGCCACGACCAAAAATAAAGGGATCTCCGCCTTTTAGGCGTACAACACGTTTACCTTTTTGCGCTTGTTGTAAAAGAATCTGGTTTATTTGCTCTTGCGGTACACAATGAAATCCTGCGCGTTTACCAACAAATACACGCTTAGCATCTCGACGAGCAAGATTCATAATGTCATCTGAGACCAATCGATCATAGACAATAATATCCGCTTGTTGGATCTGTTGTAACCCCTTTAGCGTCAATAATCCCGCATCACCAGGCCCAGCGCCAACTAAAACCACTTCGCCACGAGCATCAAGTGATGTATCAAATAACTCATTCGTGAGTTTTTCAACATCATCAGAATCATTATTAGCAAGCGCTTGAGCTAATCTATCATGCGAAAATAGTCTTTCCCAAAAACGTCGTCGTTCTGTCATTGTTTGGTAGGTTAGTTTAACTTTATCGCGTAAATAACCAGCATATTTAGCTAATTTACCTAAATGTTGGGGTAATATAGACTCTAGTTTTTCGCGCAATAATCTGGCCAAAACAGGAGCATGTCCTTCCGAAGAGACGGCAACCATAATAGGAGAACGATCAATAATCGAGGGCATAATAAAACTTGCCGCTTTAGGAGCATCAACAACATTACAAAAAATACATCGTTTTTCAGCCTCCATACTTACTTTTTGATTAGTCTCTTGACAATCTGTCGCAGCAATGACTAACCACTTATTATCAAGTAATTCAGCATCAAATGCCCCTTGAGCTAGGGTAAGTTGCTTTTGCTCATGCCAACACATAAATTGTTCATTAAAGGTTTGCGCATTTACCGTCAGGCGAGCACCTGCTTCAAGCAATAATCGCGCTTTACGTTCAGCGACTTCACCACCACCGACTAATAAGCAATCACGGTTTTCTAACTTACAAAATAGGGGAAAATAATCCATAGCACCTCAAAATAGAACACTCTCTGTTTAAAAATTTATCAACACCTAGCCTCTAATAATAGAATGTTATTGCTTATCCTATTTTTAATCGCACCGCTATTTTGTATCACTAATAGCAATGAAAACAAAATAGAAGACTAAATAATTTAGCACTTTTTTAAAGAAGGGGAATTATTCACTATACATTCCCCCCTAGGTTGATTATGGTAATAACATCTCGCTAATTAAATCGTTATGCTGGGCGCTCTGCTTTCGGCGTTGAATACCAGTATCCTAGCCCCATAAATAACGCACCAGAAACAAGATTTCCTAATGAGACCCATAACAAATTATAACCAATTCCAGTTAATGTGTAAGCATCACTATGATGACCAAACCACGAAAGTGCAAATAAGGTCATATTTGCAACCGAGTGTTCATAACCACAAGCAATAAATGCTAATAAACACCACCAGATAGCAATAAATTTTGCCGAGCCTTCAACTCGATTAGCCATCCAAATTGCTAAACAAACTAACCAGTTACATAACACGCCTCTAAAAAATAATGCGGACGCCGTAGCCGATGTTTTGGCTAAAGCTGCGGCGTGAACCAAGCTGGTATCTGTGGATAATAAAGGTGTTGCAGCATAACAATACAATGCAGCTACAAAAATTGATCCTAATAAATTACCTAACCATGTTTGCGGTAATACCAACCACATTTGGCCATGGGTAATTTTTTTGCATTTAACACCAAGCGTTAAAAACATGGTATGCCCAGTAAATAATTCCGATCCGGCTATAACAACCAACGTTAATGCAATACCAAACGTTGCTCCCATAACTAACGGTCTCATTGCAGGATCAACGAGATTTCCTAGAGTAAAAATTAAAATAATACCAAGCCCTACATAAGCCCCTGCCATAGCAGAACTTACCCAAAAACTAAATGGATTCGTTTTTGCCAAACGAACAATGCGCGCAGCATTGGCTGCACATTTATTAATCGTTTCAGTATACATAACAACTTTATCCTTTTAAAAATAGGTTTAGTGCGACTTTACTTGTACCATCCCATCATCATTGACGATGACTTCATAATGAGCGATCGAGTATTGTTCATCTTCAAAACAATAGCCATCTTTTAAACGAAAACGTTGTTTTTTCAGCGGGCTTGCCACCCATAACTGATTTTCATGCTCCGCAATAATGCCACGAGATAAAACACTTGCCTTAGCAAAAGGATCAATATTACTAATCGCATAAAGCTCAGCATTATTATAAGGACGGAAGATAGCAACATGATCATTACCGACAAGAGCACAAACGCCAGTGCCTGGCAAAATATCATCAAGTTTACAAATAGTTATCCATTGACTCATATTATTCCCCTAACATTACTTTACGTTCTTCGGCTGTAGCTGGTCGATGCTGATCGCGTTCAGGTACAATTTGGACATTCTCATCACGTTTGCTGCTGTTAATAAAGTGCGCAAATCGAATTTGGTTTGCATTATTTTCAACCGTTTCTTTCCATTCGCATACCATTAATTTACGTAAGCGCGCCATCTCACTTTCTAGCTCTGCATTAACACCTAACTTATCGTCTATAATGACACTGCGTAAATAATCAATACCACCTTCTAGATTTTCAAGCCAAACTGACGTTCGCTGTAATTTATCTGCAGTACGAATATAGAACATCAAAAAACGGTCAATAAATTGAATTAGTGTGTTTTTATCGAGATCCGCAGCAAGTAAATCGGCGTGACGAGGCTTCATTCCCCCGTTACCGCAAACATAAAGATTCCATCCCTTTTCAGTGGCAATCACCCCAATATCTTTACCTTGAGCTTCGGCACATTCACGCGTACAACCAGATACACCCAGTTTAAATTTATGTGGTGCACGAATACCTTTATAGCGGTTTTCGAGTTCTACCCCCAATCCCACACTATCGCCTACACCAAATCGACACCAAGTGCTACCCACACAGGTTTTTGCCATTCTTAACGCTTTAGCATAAGCATAACCACTTTCAAACCCTGCTTCTATTAGATCTTTCCAAATAGCCGGTAGATCATCTTTTTGTGCACCAAATAGACCAATGCGCTGTGATCCGGTAATTTTAGAATAGAGTTGATATTTTTTAGCGATTTGACCAATGGCAATTAATCCTTCTGGTGTAATTTCGCCACCGGCACTACGAGGAATCACAGAATAAGTGCCATTTTTTTGAATATTACCTAAGAAAATATCATTACTATCTTGCAAAGGAATCAAATTATCTTTAAGGATATAATCATTCCAACATGAGGCTAATAACGATCCAACCGTGGGTTTACAAACCTCACAACCGTAGCCATTACCATGTTTTTTAATCACTTCATCAAATGACTTTAAGCCCTCAACACGAATTAAATGATATAACTCTTGGCGCGAGTATTTAAAATGTTCACATAAGGCATCACTGACCTCAATCCCTTGTTTAGCTAATTCCAAATTAAGAATTTGCGTAACAAGTGGGATACAGCCACCACATCCCGTTCCGGCTTTTGTTTCTGCCTTAATGGCTGCAACTGTATGACAACCTGCATTAATCGCATGGATAATTTTTTCTTTAGTCACATCAAAACAAGAACAAATTTGTGCTGAATCGGGAAGCGCATCAACACCCATAGTCGGCTTTGCGCCTGCATGTGCTGGTAGTATCAACGTATCTGGGTGTTCGGGGAGATCCATATCATTAAGCATTAATTGTAATAAATTACTATAATCCGACGTATCGCCGACTAATACCGCACCCAAGAGCTTTTTATTATCACTCGAAACAACCAATTTTTTATAAACTGGCGTTGTCTCATCTAAGTAAACATAGCTACGACTCCCCACTGTTTTCGCTTTAGCATCACCAATACTGCCAACATCGACACCCATCAGTTTTAGCTTAGCGCTCATATCAGCACCTTCAAATTTATCGGCTTGACCCATTAAATGCGCTAAAGCAATCTGAGCCATTTTATAGCCGGGTGCAACCAAACCAAAAACCTTGCTTTGCCAACAAGCGCATTCACCAATAGCATAAATATCAGAATCTGATGTTTGGCAATAATCATTAATTACAATCCCACCACGAGGGCCGATTTCTAACTCGCATTGTTGAGCTAATTTATCGTTTGCTCTAATACCGGTTGAAAAAACAATAAAATCGATTTCAAGTGAAGAACCATCTGCAAATTGCATGATTTTACCTTCAGGCGTATGAATTATTTCTTGGGTATTTTTACTGGTGTGAACCCCGACCCCCATCTCCTCAATTTTACGACGTAATTGTTCTCCGCCTTGCACATCAAGCTGTTCAGCCATAAGCACTGGGGCAAACTCAACCACATGCGTTTGCATACCTAAGTTTTTCAAAGCCCCCGCAGCTTCAAGCCCTAGCAACCCACCGCCCACAACAGCGCCTTTTTTACAACGCTTTGCACATTCGCGAATGGCATCAAGATCTTCAATCGTACGATAAACAAAACAATCAGATCCCTCAACACCTTTAATCGGCGGCACCCAAGGATAAGAGCCTGTCGCAATAATCAATTTATCATAAGCAACAATTCGCCCTTGTTGAGAATGGACTTCCTTACGCTGACGATTGATTAAAATAGCCCGTTCATTAAGTAAAACATTAATATTATTCTCTTTGTATAATCCTTCACGAACCAGAGAAAGCGCTTCGGCAGTATGCCCAGAAAAATAAGAAGAAAGATGCACCCGATCATAGGCAAGACGTGGCTCTTCACAGAAAATAGTAATATTGAATTGATTGGACTGCTTTTTATCAATTAACTCTTCGACAAAACGATGTCCAACCATCCCATTACCAATAATAACGAGATTGGTTTTACTCATACAAAACTCCAATTTTATTTTAATTTAATGATTTAATTTTATTTTGATAACATTGTATGAAACTTGGTACAGATTATAACTACCCTCAAGGATTACCACTTTAGTAGTAAAAGTGATTGTTGAAGTCATAATTTGAAGTTAAGGCTTGTTTAAAAATAGATAAAAATCAAAAATACCTATCAAAATACCCGACTTAATTACCCAGCAAATCAATAAAAACAGCTAAAAAAGTTGCCAACCATAATTAAATGTTTATAATTAGCCGACTAAATAAATCGAGTAATGATAATTGAATTACAATTCAAGAAAGCTTCCTTCACGTGAAACCTTAGCACGTGCACAAAGATTTAATAATGACATTGTTGAAGTTTCCGGTGTTGATCTGGTTTTAAGTTTAATCACAACCGCCGATCTCATTCGCGCGAATATCTATGCACAATTAGATAAAGATTATGGCGTTTCTGAGGGTAAATTTGCCCTACTGATGTCACTGTATTCAGAAGGTGAAACCTGTGCCAGCGATCTTGCTTTGCGCATTGGCGTCACACCGGCGACGGTATCTGTCATGGTTAAACGCATGCTGGCATCTCCAGCACCTTTAATCTCGATGACAAAAAGTGGTGAAGATGGTCGCTCTCGCCTAATCACTTTAACAGATGCCGGTGAAAGGCTGATTCAAGAGGCATTGCCTAACCACCTTAAATCGATTCGCGCTTTTGCGCAGGTGCTAAACTCGCAAGAACAAGAGTCTTTAATCGCGATGTTGCGCAAATTATTACGAAAATAACAGACTTTAATCATTAAAGTCATTCTTTTTACTTAAATAGTTAGCTGACTAAATAAATGGAAAATAAGCTATATATGAAAAAAAATGTCAAAATTCCTGTTATCTTTTTACTTCTACTCATTTTGGGCTCATTTTTAATCTTTGTAGGTTCAAGAAATGATGCGGTATCTGTTGCCAAAAGCATTAAATCTGGCGTATTAACGGCTGACGAAATTAATATTGCCTTTCAAAATGTCGGCGGAAAAGTCACCCAACGATTTGTGCAAGAGTCACAAATGGTTAAAAAAGGTGATCGGTTAATGCAATTAGAAGATATCGATACCAAGCTGGCTATCGATCGCTTACAAGCTTTAGTTGATAGCCAAAAAGCAGCAGTCAATCAAGAACAAGCCGCTATTGAAATTACGCAAAACGAGACTAACCTTTCAGAATTAACAACTTGGCGCAAAATTGAAGAAGTACAAGCCAATTTAGAAGCAGCAAAATCTGCTCGCAATTTAGCGACAACTGAATTTGATCGCCAAACACAATTACGCAAAACAGGTGGCAACTCACAGTCACAACTTGATAATGCACGTAATGCATTTATTAATGCCAAAATGCAAGTTGTGCAAATTGAAAGTCAATTATCGACTTTAATGATTGGCGCAACACCAGAACAAATAAGCCAATTTGAACAAACACAAAATGCAACCGGCATGACATTAAAGTCCATCTTAATTGCACGGCAAAAGCTCCAAAATCGCCAAAATCAACTAACACAGCTTAAGGCACAACTTGCGCAAGGTGAAGCTGAATTAAAACAGTTACAACTCAATTATGAACGACTAACGTTAACAGCACCTGAAGATGGAAAAATATTAAAACTGATGTTTGAAGATGGCGAAATGGTACCCAACGGTGCGCCAGCAGTATTGTTAGAGACTAACCGCAAATATATCGACATTTATGTGAATGAAAAAATGGTGAATGATTATCAACCTGACACAACTATCACCGCTAATGTGATTGCGCTAAATAAAGAAGTAAAAGGTAAAGTCCGCTTTGCCACCGCTGCGCCATCATTTGCCGATTTACGTATGACACGAGAACGTGGTCAAGCCGATCTAACCTCTTATCAAGTTAGAATTTACATAGAATCGATTCCAAAACTATTAACCGGAATGACACTTGAGGTGGATCAATGATGCAAAACATCATTAAATCTATGCTTGAAGAACTTGACGCCATGTTGTCAGGTCACTTTATCCCTTATTATAAAGTTTCGCTTGGCTTAGTGGCCATTGTTTCGCTGGTGTTTTCTATTGTATTAAGTCACGGAGCCGTATTTGAAGGTAAAATTGCAGTGATTGACCTTGACGGCTCAAATTATTCGACGGAATTAATTAGTAAAGTCAATACATCACCTTACATTGAAGTAACCGAGGTCATAAGATCGCCAGTAAACCCCATAACCTTAGTTTCACACGATCGTAATTTAGGTGTTTTATATATTCCTAAAGGCTTAGAAAAAAGCTTAAAAAAAGGCGAGCAAACCGTTCGCCTAGGTTATTTTGCTGATGACACCAATGATGCACAAAATGCCAAAGTACTACAAAGTCTTAATGAATATATTCCTGAATTAGGCGCCGAACTGAGTGTTGGTAAAATCGCCGCATTAGGGCTTGGTAAAGAAGGCATTGAAGCGACCTTATCACCCATGCAACTTAAAACACGCTACCTGTTTAATCCAGCGAGTTCATCGACAATTTCAACAATTATTTATTTTGTTTACTTTTTTTCATCATTAACTTACGGGTTAACCTCATTAATGATTATTGGTCGATTAAAAGTAACCGGCATGTGGCAAATGGCCATAGAAAGAGGCTTCTTATCTTTATTAGCAAGAACAATTCCTTATGCACTATTTTACACAACCGCATTAACCCTTATTACCGCCATACTGGTAATATTTGGACAACTGCGTTTTGAAGGTAACTATTTTGCTTTTGTACCAAGTGTATTTATGACAGGGCTTGCTTTTGGTTGGTTAGCCTTTTTACTTTCTTGGACAACAAAAAATCCGGGCGAAGGTGCAAGCCGAATGATCTTCTTGGTTCCGCCGGGATTTATTATGGGGGGATCGACAATGGCAGTGGGTATTATGCCAATTTGGACATACTACATTAGCCACGCATTTCCATTAGTTTGGTTATTTCGATTTTTCCGCGATTTTGCCATGCGAGGGCGTTCACTGATTGATATGTTAGCAACTTATGGGGCTTACATCATCTATTTAACGGTTATTGCTTTTGTGGTAATGATGTTTGTTGAGCGAGTCAAAAAGACAGCAAAAAACTAATTTTTTGTCAAAAAGTTTCAGATAACACCTACGTTTCAGTAAAAACTTGATACCACACCACATCTATTTTTACCCCCTCGATGAATGTTCAACGAGGGTTAAATTTATAGTTGGTATTTCCTTTTTAGAGTATCACAACAATAACTTTATAAAGCTGAGGCTAACTAACGTCACTTATCCAATTTCAAAATCCAAATTACTGTGCCAAGTGGAATACCACTCACACAGCAACTCACATCACTTACCCCATACAAACGACCTTTAAGTTATCATCTAAACGATTCAAACCAAATTTCATCAAACTCTTCTTGATAACGCTGTATTTTAAAATAAAGAGAAATACAAACTGCAATCATCGATAAAAAAGTACTCAAAACGAGTATTGATAATATTTCCTTTAATTCAATATAATTAACAGCCAATAAGGCAACAATAGAATACAGGCAAAAAACAAGACTAAAAAAATAAGCCGTTGGGAAAATCAATAATTCATCATTTTCTTCGATACGTTGGACGGTTCTATCCGATAATTGCATAATATAAATTTCATTACTTCCTTGCGCAGCAATCATTTGCCCCTTTTGTCCCTGATTTACCCCATCAGCAGCCAGTGCTAATGCAAGCCATGCATGGCTTTCGCTTAATTTACCTAAATTAAGATCTAATGGATAAACTTTATTTGGCGCAATTATAATTTCACCATTAATATCAAAAAATGTCTCCTTTAAAATATTTAATGCAGAAGAAGATAAAGATGTCGTCCATAATTGATTAACTCGTTTCTTTTCAACCTGCTCGGCTTTAATTAAATAACCAATATCATCACTTAAATCAGTAAGTTCGGTTTTAAGAGGTCGAAACACTCTTAATTTGGAAAGATTTAATGCTTTCTTAACATTAGAAAATAATAATGCACAGCAATATTCACTAAAAGATAATTGGTTCTTAACATCGTATACTAAATTAATCATTAAAATAGATTCATCATATTTTGTATCTATCCATTCATGGATGATTTCAGGCGAAGGTATGCAATCGGATAACACAATATCAGACTCGTTAATATTAATATGATTTGAATGACAATAATTAGCTAAAATCATAACCGCAGCCTCTGAACTTTGAGTCATATTTAATAGCACTTTGATTTTTGACAAGCTATTAATTTTAGCTTTCATTGGCATAATAATTCTTTCAAACACATAAAATAGTGGTGAACTACTCATTTCATGTATAGCTGAAATCGGCATTACTTTATCGGGGTTCATTGGTTGACTACCTTCTAGCCCCATAACTTTTAAAGCAAGATTATCGATTTCTGTTAAATAACAATAATCAACTAACCCAATTGATTTTCTTGCCCATATCTGCCATCTTGCTAGTTTATTTTTAATATTTAAATTAAAAAATAGAGCTTTAATTAATTGTGAATGGTAATAACTATAAATAAACCCCGTTATAGATAAACTAAAAATTAGCGGTACAATAACAAGATAAAAACCCCCTAATAATAAATTAGATAGCACACTATTTCCATTAATGAGTAACACTATAAATTCAAAAAAAATGGTGCTCAACACAAAAACCAATAAATAAATCCAGATAGAAAAATTCTTAGGTAGTGCTTTTTCTGGTATGTTAGGTACTCTCCATTTCATGCTTCACTCCCTACAACAGATAATGTTGAAATAAGCTCACAGCCGCAAGCGGCTTTACAACCATTGATGGCAACAGATCGATTATACATTTTCCAAGTCGGATGCCCGTCAACAATATTATTTACACCATGCCCCTTTATTGGACAAGATACCTGATCGCCAACTAATGCAACTGGCTTACCGTCAAAAATAGCACCAGATGCACTTATCACACATCCTCCATGGGAATGCGGATCGCCTAATCGAATTACACCTTTCATAAAGTTATTCCTAAAATTAGTCTAAAATATTTTTACCTTTCCGCCCCAACCTCACAACGTATTTTGTCCCAACCTTGGTAAGGTTCGGGCTTAATATTTCTAGCGGATTTAATACGTTCCAAATAAACGGGTTGATAATAAATTTCCCAATACTTACCGAATTGTACTCCGCTCATATCAGGATCTTTTTTAAGTAAAAAACTAGGATCTATACCAAACAATGAATGAAATTTTTGCTTATGATGATTGCGAGGTTTTTTATCAATCAACGATATTCCATTATCATAAAAAACCGTTTCACCAAAGAGTACATTGCCATTATTTAAAATAAAGTAACCGGTATTGCCTGAAACAGTAATTGAATTAGTAAAGGTGTTTGAACGCGAAAAATCGGTAAATGTAGAAGTTAATGGTTTATCATCCACCCCAATAAAACGTTCCACTAGCTCTGGTGCCACGGCAGCATAACTGGTCACTTCAGCTTGAATAAATGTTTTACCTTTATCTAACGAAAACATCACAAACGACATATCATTCGCGGGGATGGCAATATAGTCTTTACCGGGATTATAATAGTTAAATTTGGGAAGTTTATCGTAGGTAAAAAATGGCGTATTGATTCGGGTATGAATATTATTTGCCTTATCATGATACCAAATCAACCCTTCGCAATTTTCGCCTTGCAGCTCTAAATAGCGATTTTCATCATAACGGTATATCACTTGCCGTTTTTCACTTAAATAATAAAAGGTTGCCACATGGTAATGACTAATTGTGCTATGGGTATTAAAGGTATAAGGAAAGATAATTTCATAACCTGCCCTTGGCTCTGGCATGGGTATATCTAACCCCTTTTTTTCAATATCTTCTGGTAAAACAAAGCCAATAAGATAAATACCAATCCAAATCAGTACGGGTATTAAAACCAAATAGATAAAATAAGCCTTCAATTTATACGTCATGCTCTGCCTCATTAAAACTTAATCCCATTAAACTGCGTAACCTTTTTTGTAAATGATGAAAAGGTGTGTAGCGATTATGGATAATCATCTCTTGTTTTAAATTGAGATCGCATTGCCAACTGTCCCAACCTTGATAACTAGCTGGCATACTTGGCATAGCTTGTGGTGGATTATCCCAACGTGCGCCCATATAACGCGCATATCCCTCGAATGAAGCCAATATATATTTTGACAATAAATCATAACCAATACTGGTACCAAATGGTTTAGGCGAGTGATAGATCCCTTTATTTTTATCCAGCAAAAACATTTGATTATTCACTACCATTATTTTTTCAATTGTTTCCGGTTCAGGACGATAATAATTTGGATTATAATCAACTTTGATATGTGTCGTTGTAAATGTTCGTCCACCATCTCGGGAATAATCTATTGAGGAATATTGTTCATCGGGAATAAAAATATAATCTTCAGCCATATGGGCAAAGGGCTCAGTGATTACCCGTGCAGAATGGAGTGCTAATTCTGAATAGATTTGCTTTTGCTCATCAATATAATATAACCGCCCCTGACACCTTGAACCTGTAAGCTGAAGTGTGCGGTATTTATCAAAGCGAAATACCACTTGTGTTGGCGATCCGAAAGCGATTCTATCTTTACCCGGCAAAGGCACTGTTGCTAAAAAGCAGATTAAAAAAGCACTGTAACTCAGTCTCTGTAATAACCGATTTTGGTTGTTAAAACTGTATATAAATAGGCTAATCGTCACCAATAAATAGAATATTGCCAGCATTTAGGACTCCTTTAAATCAGGTTCGGGCATTAACCATTGTGCGGCTTTGCTTAATTTTTTATATTTTTCTTTAGACAGTTCTATACCACGATTTACCTCAATAGAAATACTAACTACCGGAGAATAATCAGGTCGAATACTGCCATGATAAAAACTATTTTCAACAAAATTATCACCTATGGGCATATGCTTATCTGGATAATGCATCGCTTTTTTTAAGTCTGGCGGCAACAGACCATAACGAACATATTGTGTCGTTTCTTTATCTGTATTTTCGGGATGACGCCAATCGGCTAATGCTCGCCATTCATAAAGTTTTTGCTGTTTTTTGGGGGTAATATCTTTGACTATACCAATGGCTAAATCATAAGCCATAATTTTAGCCGGTGCCTCTTTATTATTGGTAATACCTGAGTGATGGGAACTGACATCGGCTTCACTATCAACAAGATCACCGATAGCTTCTTGGAACTGTTGTTGGGATAAATAATAATAGACTTTGATTTCATCTTTATCTTTCCCCATATCGCTGTTACCTATATATCGAAAGCCTTTGATACCCCTATCGGATAGTTGTAAATCATCATTGAGTTTTTGTAATAAAATTTCATCTGTGATTAACGGTTGCCCAATAATGTCATAAGGATTTGTTATCGGCGGAATATAATTTGGTCGCTGTATTTTTGTTTCATAAGTACGTTGTTTTAGTTCCTCCAACTGTTCAGGCTTAACATGGTAGATATCATTATAATGTACCGTTCGACTCAGTTTAGTTTTACCGGTTGGGTCATCAACGGTATAGATCATGGTTTCGGGAACTTCTTCACCATTAATGATCCGTTCTGTCGACCAAAAAGGCGCGGTCTGTACATCACCTGTCTGATATTGTTTACATTGTTTAATTGCCACTAAAAGCGAGTCGGGTACGTTTTTTCTTAATATTATTCCTGAACTTTTTCCATTTGATGATTTTTGCTCTTTATCAAGACAAATTGATTCTACTTGTTTGGATGTTGTTTTTTTATAAATCCATTCTGGGTGATCTTTTTGTGTTTCTGCCAACGACGGTTTATAAAAAATGGCAACTTTTCGACCAGAATCATAGTAATTACCATGCTCTAATGTGCCTTTTACTTCTTTAAATAAAGGCTCTTGTTTTAATTTTTCAAGCTGCTCGGGCAGTAATACTACCGAGTTAGGCACTTTTTTACCTCGAAAATTAATAAAGGTTACACGCTGATTATAATCCTCCATACTAATATAATCGGGGTACTGTTGTTGTGTTAATTCGAATTTAATCAATGGAATATTAAATTTTTTATTTTGCGTGTCATTCCCCACAATCACATGCTGAGCAAAAATACGCTGTTTTAAATTGTCTTGGCATGCATGGATAATATGGTCAGGAATACCTTGCCAGCCCATACCTTGCACATTCCACAATGAAACAACGCGATCATTAGGACTAAAATAGTTATATACCTTGCCAAAGTTATTTCGATAAAACAGTTGTTCATCTTTCCCAAGGCGATCATACTGCTTTACGGTATCATCTGCTTGCACATACTTTTCGTCAGGGTTTACTGCGGTACTAATTACCCCGTTTTGCTTTAATATTTCTGGATTAAACTCTTTATTTCTTAATCCTTGCGATTCTTTTATAACATTAACAAAATTAATAAAAGTTTCTTCACGCCCCTCTTTACTTTGTACTCCCATTAGTAGATCTTTAGATAATACTTCAGCTATTGCTGGTTCAAAGGCATAGGGTGAGTGCGCTAATATTACACAATCGGCCGGCAATACGTTTTTCTTAGCTAATAGAAAGGTAGCTAACATGGTAATAATTGTGCCTTGGCTATGTGCCACAATATTAATAGGGATATCTTGTTCTTTGGTATCCTCTCTAATTTTCTCGATTAAATTGGCTAAGCGGTGTGCCGCAAAAGCAAAATAGATGCGGTGAGGGTTATTGTAGCTTTTTGAGCCAGGTGGGGTAGCCATTTTTCCACCTTCGGCAAGTATACCTGCCATTCCAGGGCCATACATATCTGGTATGCAAGTTGTTGCATTGGCAAACGGCCCCCCATTGCGATGATAACCATAATCAATCCAGTTATTAAACTTATCACAATTGAGTTTATTAAATGCAACTGTGCCAGTATCAAGCTGAAAATCCTTGTCTATCCAATAACTATCATACGGTAATTCAGGATCGGTGATCGAGGCATCTTTAAGCCGTTTTTCATAAGCAAGTTGCTCTTCATGATATTTTTCTTTATCAACGGGTCGATACCCCCAAAAGAAAGGGACAATTGGTGAATAGTTGCTTTTTTTTATCGCTATTCTTGGTGCAAAATTATCAGCATCCGTTTGAATGGTATGCCATTCATTAGGGGTTAAATCCGTTCGACCTAATCGTCTATTCAATCCATTACAAATTGCTTGATCCTGATTTTCAAACGCTTCGCCAACATCATTCACGCCATGAATCAAAATCACAATACATGGCAATGGCGCAGGCACGCAAACATTTTGGGTTAGCATGGCATCAGTAGAGTTTGCGGGTAAACCAATCACACCGTCAACCTCGGTGATACTATCACTTGAAGTATGTGTATTAGACATCGGTTAATCCTTGGTTAATATTTCTATTTTCAGTTGTTCTAATTCTGTCATTGGTAACACAAGCCCATCGTAATATGTTTCTAGTGGCTATAGATAAATAGGCTTAAAATCAAAAATAAATAACAAATTGCTAGCATCATTACCTTTCCGCCCCAACCTCACAACGTATTTTGTCCCAACCTTGGTAAGGTTCGGGTTTTAGATTTTTTATTGAATTTACCCGTAATTGATATTCTTTATTATTGAGCATTTTTTTATAAGCACCAAACCTAGAACCATCCCTAACTCTTTTATCAGAAAATGCCGCTGATGGGTAAAAAATCTGATAATTCCAAAGACCATTTTCATAATCAAAATCACGATAATTATGTGAAGCCCCAAATATTACCTCACCATTTTTTAAAACAAAATAGCCAGTATTACCTGAAACACTAATAGGCTCATTAGCCTTAGTAATTGAATCATAAATTGCTTGAATAGGCGAATCATCCACCCCAATAAAATAATCAACTTCTTCTCCTGGTACAGCTGCCATTGGAGACACCATCGCTTTTATAAAATGTCTGCCACCATCGACTGAAAAAACAAAATCAGACAGATCATTGGTGGGAATGGCAATATACTGTTTGCCGGGGTTATAGTAGTTAAATTTCGGTAAATGATAAGCTGTATAAAATCGTTCGGTAATTAAGGTATGAATATTATTTTTATCATCATGATACCAAATCAATCCACTGCAATTTTCGCCTTGTAGCTCTAAATAACGATCGGCATCATAACGATAAATCACCTGCCGCTTTTTACTGACATAATAAAAGGAATAATCTAGCACATCACCATTTCTGGCAATACTATGGAATAATTGATAGCCTTCTTTGGGTAATGGTTTAGGGCGCATAAGCGGCATTGGCTCAGTGGAGGGGAATGGCGCAAAGGTCGATAAAATCACGACCAAAACCACGGGTACAACAAATAACATTATCAACAATTTTGTTATTTTCTGTTTCATGCCTTAATTCCTTATTTAGCTGTGCCTAACAAGTGTTGATAGACCTCTAACACGGTATGGTTATCGGGCAATTGAGTTCCTTTGGCATTATAATCACAGCGCATTTTATCCCAACCGGTATAGTCACTTGGAATTGGGGGAATACTTTCGGGGATAATTTGGCTTCTGCCTAAAATAGCTTTTTGTTCAAGCTGTTCTTTTTTCGATAACATATACCAACCTTTGGTGCCAAATGGCGCTTCTGATACATAAAGCTGACCATCTTTGCTTAAAATAAAAGCCTGATCATTCACCACATCGTATTGCGGTGAATCATGATTACCTAAATAATGCCCAACCCCTAAACGGATACTTCTAAATGAACGCCCCCCATCAATGGAAGTATATATTGCTGACACATCCGACAATGGGATTGAAAGATAGTTTTTTGCTGGATGCCGATAAGGCTCTGTATATAGATCCCAAGAATGAGCGGCTAAAAGGTAATAAACTTGCTCTTTATCATCAATAAAATAAGCTTGCCCTTCACATCGATAACCTGTCAATAAAATATAACGGTTTTCATCAAAACGGTACACAATTTGCGAAGGAGGAACAATGGTAGGCTTTCGTATATTATTAACTGGCGAAAGTGCCAATATCCCCAAGATAAAGAACAGATAACTCACCATTTGCCATCGCTCACGATATTGCTTAATTACCAGAATAATAAATAACGCTCCCCCAATAAGGGTCGATAGTATTGCTAACATCATCATTACCTTTCCGCCCCAACCTCACAACGTATTTTGTCCCAACCTTGGTAAGGTTCGGGTTTTAGATTTTTTATTGAATTTACCCGTAATTGATATTCTTTATTATCAATAAGGCTATCATAGGCACCAAATCTAGAGCCATCTCTAACTCTTTTATCAGAAAACGCCGATGATGGGTAAAAAATCTGAAAATTTCTTAACCCATGTTCATAATCAAAGTCATCATATTCATAAGATGCGCCAAATATCACCTCATGATTTTTTAAAACAAAATAGCCGGTATTACCCGAAATAGTAATCGGCGTATTTTTTTTCCCAAGCCAAGTATAAAATTCCTGAATAGGCGAATCATCCACCCCAATAAAATAATCAACCTCTTCTCCTGGTACAGCTGCCATTGGGGACACCATCGCTTTTATAAAATGTCTGCCACCATCGACTGAAAAAACAAAATCAGACAGATCATTGGTGGGAATGGCAATATACTGTTTGCCGGGGTTATAGTAGTTAAATTTCGGTAAATGATAAGCTGTATAAAATCGTTTGGTAATTAAGGTATGAATATTATTTTTATCATCATGATACCAAATCAATCCACTGCAATTTTCGCCTTGTAGCTCTAAATAACGATCGGCATCATAACGATAAATCACCTGCCGCTTTTTACTGACATAATAAAAGGAATTTTTAACAACAAATCCATTATTGGTTACATAATAAAAGAGTTGATAGCCTTCTTTAGGTAATGGTTTAGGCCGCATAAGTGGCATTGGCTCGGTGGAGGGGAATGGAGCAAAAGTCGATAAAATCACAACCAAAACCACGGGTACAACAAATAACATTATCAACAATTTAGTTATTTTCTGTTTCATGCCTTAATTCCTTATTTCGCTGTGCCTAACAAGTGTTGATAGACCTCTAACACAGTATGGTTATCGGGCAATTTAGTTCCTTTGGCATTATAATCACAGCGCATTTTATCCCAACCGGTATAGTCACTTGGAATTGGGGGAATACTTTCGGGGATAATTTGGCTTCTGCCTAAAATAGCTTCTTGTTCAAGCTGTTTTTTTTTCGATAACATACTCCAACCTTTGGTGCCAAATGGCGCTTCTGATACATAAAGCTGACCATCTTTGCCTAAAATAAAAGCCTGATCATTAACCACATCGTATTGCGGTGAATCATGATTACCTAAATAATGACCAACCCCTAAATGGGTACTTCTAAATGAACGCCCCCCATCAATTGAGGTTTCAAAGCCTGCAAGATCAGAATAAGGAATAGAAATATAATTTTTAGCTGGATGTCGATAGGGTTCAGTGTAAATACGCCAAGAATGAGGTGCTATGCTGAAATAAACTTGTTCTTTATCGTCAATAAAATAAGCTTGCCCTTCACATCGATAACCTGTCAATAAAATATAACGGTTTTCATCAAAACGGTACACAATTTGCGAAGGAGGAACAATGGTAGGCTTTCGTATATTATTAACTGGCGAAAGTGCCAATATCCCCAAGATAAAGAACAGATAACTCACCATTTGCCATCGCTCATGATATTGCTTAATTAGCATAATAATAAATAATGCTCCCCCAATAAGGGTCGATAGTATTGCTAACATCATCGGTTAACTTCTCCTTTCTGTATCTGGCACTGGCAGTGGCCATTGTTGTTCTGGATTAATATAGAAACCAAAAACTTTACCACCCACTGTGACCGCTAGTTTAACGACTTGTTTAGCAGCGACTTTCGTTATAATACTTCCACCACCAACAAGCAAAGCCATTTGATAAATAGTTTCAACCTGCTTAAATTCATTTATTACACCGTCTGGGACTTTCCCCTGTAATAGATGCATCATCGACTTAATTGGGGTTGGCAAAATACCATCATTTTTATACTTTATTGTGTCTGAGTCTTCATTTTCTGGTGATCGCCAATCGGCAAGGTGAATTAATTGTTGCCACGTTCGGCGGTTTTGTTTACTGCAAATATTGACTTCGCCCAACGCAAGATCAAATGCCATTATATGAGAAGGGACTTGCTCGTTTAAGGTAATACCTGAATGATGGGAACTGTCTTCAGCTTGCTCTGTCTGTTTTTGGACATATTCATAAACCTTTTGTTTCAGTTCTTCACCAGACGGAAAACACCATACCTCGAATTTATGCGGATCATCTGTAAAACGAAAATGGGCAAATCCTGGCAACCATTCCGGATGCTCTTTTAATCTGTCTCGAGGCCATGGATAATAATAAACACTATCAAGTGAATGATTAGAACTACCGATGCGTTTTTTGGGTCTATCTGGATAAGGATAATAAAATTCATATTTAGGATAAGGTTTATACTCGTCAGATTCTTTATACCACCTTTCATGTTCATCATATTTATTTTTATCTAAAAACAGATCATTATAATAAATCGCTTTAGCTAATTTTGTTTTCGCACTTTTTCCACATCCGGTATAAATAATTGGTTCAGGAACTTGTTCACCATTAATATTCAACTTTTCTCTAACTTGATATCTCGCATTACTAACCGATCCCGTTTCAGTTGGCGAATAAACACCATGCTCCTTATCTTGTTCCAATTGCGCAATAATTTTGTCATCTACTTTATAATAAATAATAATTTTATCTTTAATATTATCGTAATAGCCGTGAACAAAGCTGCCATTCTCAATGGGGTTATGTTGATTGACTAACGCGATTTCATCTTTAGTTAAATAAATATGCATTTTATACATAAAAGAAAAGCTTTCTTGTTCGGCATCATATTTTTTTATAATATCGATCTGTCTATCCTTTAACGCCTTTTTATCAAGGTATTCAGGCACGGCTATTTCAAAGGCTCCTTTTGGTCTGAAACAGATAAATTTAGCGGGCTCTTCACCCACAGTCATACGATGACCAAATGCACGTTGCTTTAAATTGTCACCACATTGATTAAATACGTGATTAGGTATACCTTGCCAGCCCATGCCCTCAACACTACGCAATGAAACCACTTGATCATTGGGACTAAAGTAGTTATACACTTTGCCAAAGTTATTTCGACAATAAAGCGGATTGGTAAAATCATAATCCTGCTTTGAAGGATTGAGCATACCGCCTTTAATAGTTTTAGCAGCAACCCCTTTTTCAATTAACGTTTCGGGATCTTCATATTTATTTATTCTTAACTTTTGCCCATCTTTTATGGCTTGCACAAAATTAATAAAGGTTTGCTTACGCGCTTTGTTAGTTTGCACCCCCATGCCAGATTCTTTCGATTGTGATTCTAAAAAAGTGTAATCAAAAGCATACGGTGAGTGTGCAAGTATCACACAATCAGCCGGTAAATAACCTTCCTCAGCTAGCATCATATTAGCTAGCATGGTAATAATTGTCCCTTGACTATGCGCCACAATATTGATTGGTGCTTCCTTCAACTTTTTATCTTCTCTAATTTTAATAATTAAATTGGCTAAGCGACGAGCGGCAAACACCATATAGATGCGATGTGGATTGTAATAAGCTTTAGCCCCTTTTTGTGATCCCAATCGGGCAACTAAATTAGTAAACGAGGTAAACCCTGGACCATACATATCGGGAATGCAGGTGGTTGCATCCGAAAAAGGACCACCATTGCGAGTAAAATGGTAATCGATCCAATTACCAAAATGATCATGATTTAATTTTGAAAAACCATAAATTTCAGCCAGTTCTTTAGTCTCTTGTTCAATCCAATAGGCATCATAAGGTAGTTCATCTGGCTTGCCTTTTTCTAATCTGGCTTTATAGGCTTCTTGTTCACTATAGTAAGTATCAACATCGACCGGTTTATAACCCCAATAAAATGGAATAACAGGCGAATTACCTTTATGTTTTTCTACCTTAGGTTTTAGTGGTGGATTAATTTTTGCTGTTTCTTCCCACTCAGTTAACATCTGCATTCTGGGTGAAAAGTCGTCATCATCAACTTTAGCCCATTGCCACTTGTTAGGCTTTAAATCACAACGCCCTAAACGCTTATTTAATCCCTCACAAATCCCTTTATCTAAATTTGGGAATGCTTCGCCAACATCATTCACGCCATGAATCAAAATCACAATACATGGCAATGGCGCAGGCACGCAAACATTTTGGGTTAGCATGGCATCAGTAGAGTTTGCGGGTAAACCAATCACACCGTCAACCTCGGTGATACTATCATTTGAAGTATGTGTATTAGACATCGGTTAATCCTTGGTTAATATTTCTATTTTCAGTTGTTCTAATTCTGTCATTGGTAACATTTGTGTTTCACCATTTTCATCAGTCATCCCGTCTTGTGTGCTACCATCGCTAAAATGAATTCGATAAGGATGGTTTTTTAATACTTGCGATGATGAACCATTGAAATGTAATTTAAACTTACGTGAAAAGTCGCCTTTATTAAATGAAGGGGTCACTTCTTTAATACTTTCGGCACCAGAATAAGAGAGTAAAGCTGTTTTTTGTAAGATGCTAGTTGGCGCAATTAACTCTATCGTGCCATTTTTAATACGAATGCCAGCGCCACCACTAAGTAGTAATAACTCTTGTTGAGCGTTGATGGTTACTTTACCGTCACTACTGGTTATAAACATATTTTTTTCTGCAGTAAGTTCTAATTCATCTGACTGCGCTTGAATTTCAACCCTGCCCGATGCGGCAATGAGCTTAATCCCCAATTTATGCGCAAAAATAGAGACCATTTCACCGGCTGCCATTGACAGCTTTTTGAAAATATTAATGCTAGCGTTTTTACCGGCAGTAACAATAATATTTTCACTGGCTGCACTTTGAATGCTTTTTGATGAAGTTTGCGCTATGCCTTGATCACCATGAATAACAACCGTTGGTTGCTGTAATTGATTGGTTGCTGATTGCAATGCTTGTTGTTGGCTGATTTCGGCAGGATCGGCACCGCTTGATTTTCCACACTCAATTAGCGCATAAGAAATATTTAAAGATTTTTCGATTTGTTTTATTGAATCTTGCATTTCAAGCTGTTGACCAGCGGCTTTTTCTTGCGCTGTGGTGGTAACATAAACCCCTTTACCTGCTCGGATTGCTCCCCACTCATCGGTGCGCAGTTCAAAGCCTTCACCTCGCTTACTTTTTTTATTATCAACTAAATGCCCTAGATTGAGTTGTGTTTTACCGTATTCGGTGGCAAGTTTGATATGCTCTTGCCCGCGCTTATCATCCATGCGCAATTTGTTATTGGCGGGTGTTCGAATCACATTGCGGTGCTTATTGCGGGTAGACACATGGTCTGGGTGGGCACTGTCATGCATTGCATGGGCAATATAGGGGCGGTCAGGATTGCCATTCGTAAAGGCAACGGCAACTTCGGTACCCTCAATAAGGGGAAAATGAAAACCATAAGTATTTCCTGAATAAGGCTTGGCAAGCCTAACCCATAAACTTTCTTCGCCTTTTTTCCAGTTTTTTAAATCAAAGTTAAACTTAATACGATAGCGCCCCTGAGGGTCAATATAGCCATAGGTATCGTGATTAGGACTGGTCACTCTTGCCGGTAGTGTACCGCTCACTTGTGGCCACGGTAATGGCGCAGGACGATAAGGTTTAAGTACATTAAACGGTATAGCGGTAAAGTGGGTTTGATATGATTCGGTTCGGTCGCCATGACTATGGGTTGCAACAATGATAATGCCGTCTTTGATATCGTTAATTGGGCAGCTATCAATAATAAGAAGTTGCCCCGGCGCTAACTGGTAATCATTACATTTGCCATAAATGGTTAACTGTTGGGTAATATGTTGTTGATGGCGGATGTGGGCATACCATTGGCCACTTTCAACAGTTTGAATATCTCCCTCTGTTTTATGATGCTCTTCATAACGATAGTCATCGCCACGAGTTGTGATATCTTTTTGTTGACTATTGTCGGTGATGTGAAGGTTGTTATTTGCTGTGCGGTAGTTGTAATCATTAATACGCACCTGATTGGGTTTGGTTTTACTGCTAAATTGCAAATCCCATACGCTATGACGGCGACTATCATTTAAACCACTGGGCTGCTTAATTGCAATGTTACCCGCCTTTTTTAATCCCTGTTCATAATCACTCATGACCATGACATCACAGCGATGTTTTGGATGCGTTTCAAAATAAAACCAGATACCAACATCAGCTAATAAACGCTGAATAAAGGTTAAATCACTTTCTTGCCACTGGGTAATAAACTCACGAACAGGGTAAGTTTCATTTAACTCCATTCGAAAATCAATCCCGATAAAACCGTGATTACGCAACACCTCTTCGACGACCTCAACGACGCTTCTATTTTGGAAAATAGCACTTTGATGATGGTTAGCTAGCAATGCCAGTTTAGATTCAAACACTACCCGATAGTGTGCTTGGTCTTCACTCATTGAGACAAAACTAAATTCAGTAATTACCCCATAGAGTGTGCGGGGTTTATCTTCAATATCCAGTGAGCTTATTTGGGTGAGTGTAAGTGGTAAGGGGTTGGGATGAAAAGTTAGTGATGCGGTTTGGCTGAGTACTGAATCGATGGATATCTGACGATTTGCGCTAGTAAAATCAATGTAATATTGCCAAGGTTGATTTAACTGCTCTTTGCCTTCGAGTGATAAGACCGAAATATCTGTTGTCATCTCAAGTCCATCTATCGAAAGCGAGTAACGATTCAACGGGGTGGTTCTGGCAAGTGAATCAAGATGACTGGCTAACTGATCTATTATGCCCATAGCTTAGTCCTTGTTTTATATTTATAATTTTGGTTATCTAAAATAAATCATAAGGTAATCTACACCCTTAAAATACGTATTTTTTTTGAACAGTCAAGGTTTTTTTTATGCTATTAATAGAATGAGTTACTCAATTAAGTAATAGATTTAAACGGTAATTTGTCGTGTTAATATGACGTATTAACCCTTTTAGATAAAAATATAAAATTTGGGGTAAAAATTGATATACACCATTTATTTACAAGAAAAATAAATATAGCTCATGGCAAGTATCACAACTAAATGGGATACAAAAGAAGCCTTAATTCATCACGAAACGGTATAGAATCCTGAATATTTTTTACAAAAATAGCGCTTAAACGTGAATAGTTGGGTAAATATCTGATAGTGAGCACACAACTCACCTAGAAAATGACGCTATCTGTATTTTGTGTTTTATATTCAATGGGGGCTGGTTATTTAATGTTTAATGAGGTCTTTCGGTGCAATAAATGGCTGGATGACTGCTCATAAAGCGGTTAGCCAAATCGGTGACGGTGGTTTTTCTTTATGATATAGGCGCCATATCGCCTGTTTGGGATGCTGGGTTATGTCTATGCATTACAATCGTTTTTTAAATTACGCTAAACAACGCGAGTCATTCCTACAAATACTTAAATTTCTGTTACTTAACGTATTTTAACCAGCAGCGATCAACTGCTGGTAATGAATTGATTAACGTTCTAGCTAACTCAAAGCAACGCCTTAATCTTCCATATTATAATTTACCTGCACTACCGCAAATGCGAATTTTATCTTCAACAATTTTTTGCATGGCGGCTTTTGCTGGCTGCATATAGTGCCTTGGATCGTTGGCGTCAGGATGGAGTTTAAAATCTTGTTTTAAAGCATCTGAAAAGGCAATTTTTAATTCGGTTGCCACATTCACTTTACAAATGCCCAAAGAAATCGATTGTTTAACCATTTGTTCGGGAATGCCCGATGCACCATGTAAGACTAAAGGAATATCAACTTTAGCGCGGATTTTTGCTAAACGGTCAAAATCCAGTTTTGGCTCGCCTTTATATAAGCCATGTGCTGAACCGATTGCCACCGCTAAAGAGTCAATCCGAGTTCGTTCAACATATTCTTTAGCGGCATCGGGATCAGTAAAAGCGCTGTCTTTATGATCGACAATAAGATCATCTTCTTGCCCGCCTAATCGACCTAGTTCGGCTTCAACACTGGCATTATATTTATGACTAAAAGCAACCATTTTACTAACTATGTCAATGTTTTCTTCAAAGGGGTGATGCGAAGCATCAATCATAATCGATCTAATTCCTGCCTCTATTTTTGTTTGAATATCACTGATATCTTCATGATGATCCAAATGTAACGCAAAAGGAAAATGATGAATGCTTGCTGCTGTTTCACAAATACTGATTAAATACTGTATTCCTGCGTAACTATAAGTTGCTGGCGTTGCTGCAAGTATCACGGGGGATTGCATCTGTTTAGCGGTATCAATAACAACTTGGATAGTTTCAAGGTTGTGTATATTAAATGCGGGCACAGCATAACATTCACGTTGAGCTTTTTTTAACATCTCTTGACTAGAAATAAGATACATAATTTAATCCTCATTAATCTGTTATTTTGCAATGATTTTGGTGACTTTAACGTGTTGATAATACTTGTCATAATTATCCATATTGACAAAACCGGTTTGCGATTCCATTGCATTTAGCATTCCCATAGTCATCGCACGTTTAAGCATTACCTCTACAGCTTCATTTTCATGAATACTAACAGCAAGCCCAGCTAACGTAACATCACCCGATCCAACAGGATTCACCACGTTAATTTTAGGAATTGAAACTTGGTAATAGTTGTGATGACAACGAGCAAAAGCGCCGTTTTTACCTAATGAGATGATGATAAAAGCAATATCATTTAGTAAAGGATGATTAACGGCTTTAACTAATGAAGTTACATCATTTGGATCGATATCCATTTGAATAATCTGCTGTAGTTCATCTTTATTGGGTTTGATTAAAAAAGGTTTATTTTTAGACATGAGCGTTTCTAATAACATCTTACCGGATGAGTCTAGCAATACAGGGATCTGATACTTATTTGCCTTTTCAATTAATTGAGTATAAAAACCGACTGGAAATCCTTGTGGCAATGACCCTGAAATAGCAATAACCTGCGCTTGGCTAAGCAAATTTTGGTAGTGTTCCAGAAAAACATTGACATCATGATTATCTAATACTGGCCCTGACTCTAGGATTTCAGTTTGATTTCCCTCATGTAAAATGGCAATACAGTTTCTTGATTCATGTTGGGTGATATAAAAGTTGTAATTAATATTATCGTTATCTAATTGTTTTTGAATATACTCGCCTGTTGTTCCACCAATAATGCCTGATGCAAGAACAGGAATACCTGAGTATTTAATGCCTCGAGTTACATTAAGCCCTTTACCTCCTGCTGTTTTTTTTACCTCTGAGACTCGATTAATATCATTAATCGCTAATTTATTTAATGGATACGATATATCCACCGAAGGGTTCATCGTAATTGTTAATATCATATTCTCTCCTACGCATTGATATCGTTGGGAGAAATAACAAGCTTAAATGATCACTACCATTAAATCGACTTGGCTAGAAGCAAAAATTTTTATCGTTTAGGGTATCGAACCTAAACGAGTAATGTTTTTTAATATTTATGACCAATTAAGATATAAAAACACACGAGTGTATGCACAAATATTAAACCGCTATTAATTTAATACCCTTTGCCACAAATTCTTGTTTACAGCTACTGTCAACATCAGTATCAGTAATAATGGTATCAAGTTGGCTAAGTGGTAACACAACATTAATCCCATTACGACCAAATTTTGATGAATCGAGCACGGCAATCACATTTTTGGCGACATTAGCCATAACACTGCTGATAGTGTAACCTTCGTTAAACGTTGTTATTCCTCTTTTTGCATCAATTCCATCTGCACCAACAAACAAAATATCAGCAGAGATGCCAGTTAACGATTGCTCAGCAATTTTTCCATGAAAAGAACGCGTTTTATGTCTAAGTGTACCACCACACATAAATAGCATAATGTCACTATTGTCTGATAATATAAATGCAGAAGTAAGACTATTGGTAATCACAGTAATATGCTTCAATTTTACGAGTTCTTCAGCTATCAACATGGTTGTACTACCACTATCTAAAATAATAGTGTCACCTTCTTTAACATGTTTAACCGCTTCAATTGCAATACGTTTTTTAGCTTCTATAAATCGCTGATAACGTTCTTCTAATTGCAGTTCTTTAAATGATTTTAAGTCACCGTTATTTATGATTTTGGTTGCTCCGCCATGAAATCGTGTTAGCACTCCTTGTTTTTCTAGCAATCTCAGATCGGTTCTGGTTGTAACCTCCGAAACATTGAACTGTTCCGACAAATCAGAAACTAATACCGTTCCTTTCATATTAAGAAGTTCTACTATCTGTTGGCGTCTTTCACTTGCATTCATACTATTTCCTTTTTCGAAAATTTTTTAGCAGTGTATAACAAACAGAATCAAAAGATAAGGTTTCATTTTCAATGGCTGACTTAAATCAAAATAATTACATGCAATTTAATAAAATTTTGCCATTCATAGGGCGACCATTTAAGGCAGTCACTTGTTTAATAAATGAATCAAAGTCACCCATGCCAGCAATCAGCTCATCAAGTTTAATTTTTCCATCTATAAAGTACTGACTTACTAGTTGCCACTCTTTACCTGGCCATGGCGCTGAATAGTTCATCCAACTGCCTAAAATTTGTAACTCTTTTCGTAAAATCAGTCCGAATGTTTTTTCTGTAAGTGTAATATCATGATGAAGTGTACCCACCAAGGCTATCTTCGCTCTAGGGCCTGCAATTGCAATGGCTAAGTTGACCGTAACGGGTGAACCCGCCGTTTCTAATACAATTTGATCAAAGCGTGATGAAGATAAAGCTTGGTAAATCGCGTCGGCGCTAAGATCTTGAGAATGATATACCGCATCAGCGCCTAATTGTTTGGCTAGCTCGAGGCGCTGCTGGTTAATATCAATAACCGCAACTGATTTTGCCCCCATTGCCTTGGCACATTGCATAGCAAGTAATCCGATTGTGCCACCGCCAACGATGACAACATTTTTGCCCTCACATCCATCAGCCAATAACAAAGCATGCATACCAACGGTCATTGGTTCAAAAAAAGCACCCTCAAGCGGACTGATACCTTTAGGTAATTTAAATGCATTTTTCTTATCTAATACAATATACTCCGCAAAGCCACCGGCTATCCTTGAACCCACAAAAGTGTAATTTTTACAGAGTGAATAGTAATGCTTTTGACATTCATCACATTTGAAGCATGGCAATAATGGTACGCAACAGATTAAATCACCATTGTCAAACTCAGTCACGCCATGCCCCGTATCCACAACTGTGCCACTAAATTCATGACCAAGTGTAATCGGGTAAAAATGAGCACCATGGTGAAATATACGCGGAATATCTGAACCACATAATCCACAATAAGCCACTTTAACTAAAATTTGATCTGGAGATGTTATTTTGGGCATTTCTATATTTTGTATAGATAAAGCTCCCCCTTCGTTGACAACAACCGCTTTCATGTTATTTTCCTTTATTGGTAAACAAATTACGTTGATGTATTGCTTTCACTCGTTACTGAGTGAAAGCATTCTGATTGATTTTGGTGATGACTGTTTTGGGATTATTTTATTACTCCATCTTCTTGAGCTAATGATTGATTTTTTAGAAATAACTGGTATTTTTGGGCACGTTTCCATGTCAAAAATAAGCAGAAAAGGTAAAACAATCCAATAAGGGCAAAACCAATAGGTTGTTTCAAGTTGACCAACTGAACCATAAGATAAGTAATGGGTGACCCACCTTGATCCATTGCCCCAACCGAAACGCCATTATTTGTAGTCATCGTGCCTGCATTAATGGCTAGTTGAGTAGTCAATGGAACCATTTGGGTAGCAATCCAAAGTGTAATGGCGATAATAATAGAGCCTGAAACAATGATCCTAAACAGATTCCCTTGATGCACCGCAACCCCCATTGCAATAAAAAAGCCAATAGTTGCCAGATCACCAAAAGGTAAAACTTCATTACCAGGTAGGATGATGGCGATAAAAATACTTAATGGAATAAAAATTAAACTCGCCGATACCACCGTTGAATGCCCTAATAACAATGCGGGATCTAAACCAATAAGAAAATCTTGCCCACCAAATTTGGATTGCAAGTGTTTACGTGCTTGTTTAGAGATCGGTGTTAATCCATCCATAATAGGTTTAATTACCCGTGGCATTAATAACATTACCGCTGCAGTTTGAATCGCTAGTTGTAGCGTTTCTTTCACACCATACCCAGCTAATAAACCTAATATGATGCCCATAAATAAGCCAACAGTAACCGGCTCACCAAACGCACCAAACCGTTTTTGCATATCAACAGCATTAAAATTAATCTTATTAATGCCTGGTGTTTTTTCAATGACAGCATCAACAAAAACAGCAATTGGGCCACAATATGCAGACGTACCATGAGGAACCGCAATACCGTCAAGCTCAAAAAAATCTTTGGTATCTTTGGCAAACCAATCACCGAGTTTATAAGCAATAATGGCATGAACAATAACCCCTGCAATACCAAGCCAGTAAGAACCAGTTGCAATGTAAACAAGCGCGCCGGTAAAGGTCATGTGCCATATATTCCAAATATCCACATTAACCACGCGAGTTAACCTTAAAACTAACATAACAATATTCACTGCAATTGCGATAGGAATGGCAACTAAAGCAATTTGTGATGCCCAAGTCATAGGTGCTGCCCCCGGCCAACCGACATCAATAACATTTAGGCTAATATCAAATCGCTCGGCCATCGCTTGAGCTGCTGGCCCAACCGAGCTGGTTAACAAGCCAACAACTAGACCGATACCAACAAATCCTATCCCTATATGAATCCCCGCTTTTAATGCATCACCTACTTTCATTCTTAGCACTAACGAAAATAGGATAATCACAATGGGTAACATCACCGATGGACCAAGATCCAAAATGTACTGCATTATTTCAGTAAACATAGATTTATCCTTTTAAAATAGATAAAATTTTTTCTTTTAACTGGTCGATACCCACGCCAGATACAAAAGGCATGCCATGAACTATTGGAATATCGCCAAAATGTTGATCCATTTTGGCTGTAGTACAAATCAAATCAACATCATCAATAAACGTATTGATTTCATTGATACGACATTGAATCAGGTCAAGTTGAATATTATTTTCGCTACACAACTCTTTTATCTCTTCTGCAGCTAAAGTTGATGTTGCAACCGCACCGCCACAAGCAACAATAATCTTTTTTTTCATAATGCCTCCTGAAACTTATTGGTTAAATATCTCGTTATTAAAATGCACCACTATTTCATCTTGCGGGGCATTTAATAAAAACTGATAGAAGTCTTCATTTTGTAGATTTGAAAAAAGTGCTTTTAATAGTTCAATTTGATCTTCTGGAGCAGTAACAACAAGTGAAATAATCAGTGAAACATCAACGGTGCTGTCATCATCGGCTCGATGAAAAGCAACCGGTGTTTGAGTGCGAACAATAAAAATTGCCGGTGTATTAGCATGCGTTGCTTCACAATGCGGAATCGCCACAGCATACCCATCAAAAGCAATACCTGTTGGAAATAATGCTTCCCGTTCAATTAAAGCTTGCAAATGGCTTTCTTTGACAATCCCCTTTTGTTGTAATTGCTCGCTAATATAAGTTAATGCCTCTAATTCATTGTCAAATTTAAGATTGTCTTCGAAAAGAAGCTGACATTTATTCATCATTGTTCTCCACTATTGTTTTTTATGTAAGGTTTTAAATTATTACTTTCGAAAACAAAAACCATATCGAAAGATTATTTTCTTTCGAATTAAAAAGCAAATGAGATTTTTTATTTTTGTGATCGAAATCTATTTTTCACTGTAAAGATCAACAAATAAATCACTGACTCTCTATTTAAGAATTAAATAAAATCTGATCCAGATCACAAAAGATACTTTTTTAGATTGCAAAAAAAGATGAACGTGTAAAAATGTTACCCGTAACAAGCAAAGGTATACAAAGGATCAATAATGACTAAAAAAAATAAACAAGTTTTTGTATTAATGGGTGTATCGGGATGCGGCAAATCAGCGGTTGCCAAACAAGTAGCGTACAACCTAGAGGCTGCTTTTTTAGATGGCGATTTTTTACATCCAAAGACCAATATTCTAAAAATGCGTAGCGGTACACCATTAAACGATGAAGACCGAATGCCTTGGCTTAATTTAATCAGTAATGCTGCATTTGCAATGAGTAATGTCAATGATGTTTCAATTATTATCTGTTCGGCATTAAAGCGAAAATATCGAGATATTATTCGTGGTGAAAACGAAAACATACATTTTATTTATTTAAAAGGTAGCTATGATGTCATTGCTGAACGTCTGGCGAAACGCAAAGGTCACTTCCAAAAAACCGGTATGCTTCAATCGCAATTTGATACGCTTGAAGAACCAACCGCCGATGAGAAAGATGTTTACAACATCAACATTGAACAATCATTAAACGAAGTTGTGCACGATACTGAACAAGTAATACGCGCAATATGCCATTGCTAAAAAAACAATAAAAAAACGATACAATTGAAAGAAGAGGTTAATGTGAATCCGACTGTCCAAGCTGTAACCCAACGTATTATTGAGCGTTCTAAGGCTTCTCGTGCTGCTTATTTACAAAAAATAGAACATGCTATGAGTAAACAAGTAACGCGATTTAGTTTGCCATGTAGCAATTTAGCGCATGGTTTTGCTGCTTGTTGTACTGATGACAAAAAGGATCTAAAAAATATCTTAAAAAGTAACATTGGTATTATTAGTTCTTACAACGATATGCTTTCAGCGCACAAGCCTTACGAATTTTATCCGGAACAAATTCGCAAAGTATTGCACGAAGTGGGCGCCGTTGGGCAGATGGCGGGTGGTGTGCCAGCTATGTGCGATGGTGTAACACAAGGCGAACCGGGAATGGAACTGTCATTAATGAGCCGCGATGTAATTGCAATGTCGGTTGCAGTTGGCCTTTCACATAATATGTTTGATGGTGCGCTATATCTTGGCATATGCGATAAAATCGTGCCCGGATTATTTGTTGGTGCATTAACATTTGGCCACTTACCTGCTATTTTTGTGCCAGCAGGCCCGATGCCATCGGGATTATCCAATAAAGAAAAAGTTCGTATCCGTCAACTTTACTCAGAAGGTAAAGCTTCGCGTGAAGATTTACTGGAGTCAGAATCCGCCTCTTACCACACCAGCGGGACTTGTACTTTTTATGGTACAGCCAATAGTAACCAGATGGTGATTGAATTAATGGGATTACATTTGCCTGGTGCGGCTTTTGTTCATCCTGAAACCGCATTACGTTTTGAATTAACTAATGCTGCTGCTAAACAGATTACTCGCCTCACCAACCAATCAGGAAATTATATGCCTGTTGGTAAAATGGTCGATGAAAAAGTGATTGTCAACGGTTTAGTTGCACTGCTTGCAACAGGTGGATCAACAAATTTAACCATGCATATTGTTGCCATGGCGAAAGCTGCCGGCATTATTATCAATTGGGATGATATTTCAGACTTATCAACCGTTGTGCCTTTACTTTGTCGAATCTATCCAAATGGTCCTGCTGATATTAACTACTTCCAAGCCGCTGGTGGCACATCTTTATTGGTTCGAGAATTATTAGCTGGTGGTTTATTGCATGAAGATGTTGAAACTGTGGTTGGACGTGGACTTAGCCGTTATACGCAAGAGCCAATTTTAGAAAATGGCAAACTCATTTTCCGCGAAGGCCCAACAAAATCATTAGATGAAAGTGTCATTGCCTCAATCAAAAAACCGTTTAATTCACATGGTGGATTAAAAGTGATGTCAGGCAACCTTGGCCGTGCCATTATGAAAACCTCTGCGGTAGCACCAGAACATCAAATTATCGAAGCGCCAGCTGTCATCTTTAATAGCCAATATGATTTAGATGCTGAATATAAAGCAGGTAAATTAGACAAAGACTGTGTAGTTGTTGTGCGTTATCAAGGGCCAAAAGCAATCGGCATGCCAGAGTTACATAAACTTATAACGCCACTAGGTGTACTACAAGATAAAGGCTATAAAGTTGCCTTGTTAACTGACGGTCGATTATCAGGAGCATCTGGTAAAGTCCCAGCAGCCATTCATGTTACCCCTGAAGCTTATGATGGTGGCTTATTAAGTAAAGTCCAAGAAGGTGATATGATTCGAGTTAATGGTCAAACAGGCGAAATAACATTATTAGTCGACGAAGCCGAACTGGCTAAACGTCAACCTTATCCTTTCGATTTGACCGAGTCACATCATGGCTATGGTCGCGAACTGTTCACCGTTATTCGTGAAAACTTAACCTCAGCCGAAGAAGGCGCAGTAAGCTTTTAATACTAAAAATCTGCCGCATATTGCGGCAGAAACTGACCAATCAGTCTCACTGTAGAAATTCTTCTCGTTGTTTATAGCGCTTTGAGATGCACTGTAAACAACGCGAGGAATTTCTACAATTTGTTTGGAAGGTAATGCGACAGTTGTTAATGGTGGAAAGCGAACTTCACTAAATTCATTATTATTTCCATTTTTTCTTTTTCTTTTTTAAATACTCTTTTGGGCTTTCTAACCAGGATATTGGAAAAAGACTATAAACAATTAGAAATATAAATGCTGATAATGCAAGAGGACCATAATCTTGATTAGAACGTACTATAATTTTAAGTTCACTTACAATTATAATTTGGATACCCAGAGCAATATAATTGAAAACCAACATAATGCACCTTTGCCATTTCAACTTTTTATTATATTGATAATCACTTATTGTATATTGTCTAAAGCGATAGGTAATAATAATAGGCAAAATAGAGAAAAAGTAATACGCAATGTATATCAATATAATCATCTGTGTTATTTCTCTAGTTGTTAATGGTGGAAAGCTAACTTTACTAAATTCATTATTATTTCCATTTTTTCTTTTTCTTTTTTAAATACTCTTTTGGGCTTTCTAACCAGGATATTGTAAAAAAATTATAAATAATTAAAAATATACATGCTGATAATAAAAGAGGGCCATAATCTTGATTAGAACGAACGATACGTTCGAGTTCACATGCAATTATAATTTGGATACCCAGAGCAATATAATTGAAAACCAACATGATGCCCCTTTGCCATTTCAACTTTTTATTATATTGATAATCACTTATTGTATATTGTCTAAAGCGATAGGTAATAATAATAGGCAAAATAGAGAAAAAGTAATACGCAATGTATATCAATATAATCATCTGTGTTATTTCTCTAGTTGTTAATGGTGGAAAGCTAACTTCACTAAAGTCATTATTATTTCCATTTTTTCTTTTTCTTTTTTAAATACTCTTTTGGGCTTTCTAACCAGGATATTGGAAAAGGATAAATAATTAGAAATATACATGCTGATAATAAAAGAGGGCCATAATCTTGATTAGAACGAACGATACGTTTGAGTTCACATGCAATTATAATTTGAACAACTGAAGCAACATAATTGAAAACCAACATGATGCGCCTTTGCCATTTCAACTTTTTATTATATTGATAATCACTTATTGTATATTGTCTAAAGCGATAGGTAATAATAATAGGCAAAATAGAGAAAAAGTAATACGCAATGTAAATCAATATAATCATCTGTGTTATTTCTCTAGTTGTTAATGGTGGAAAGCGAACTTCACTAAATTCATTATTATTTCCATTTTTTCTTTTTTAAATACTCTTTTGGGCTTTCTAACCACCCTATGCTAAAAATGTAAATACAAATAAATATTCCTGATGAGAAAAGTAAAAGCTCATAGTCAGAACTATAGTTATGGATTGTTTTTCTATGTCCGGCAATAAACGCCTCGAAAAAAGCAACGATATAATTTAAAAACAACATAATGCGCCTTTGCCATTTCAACTTTTTATTATATTGATAATCACTTATTGTATATTTTCTAAAGCGATAAGTAATAATAATAGGTATAATTGAGAAAAAGTAATACGCAATGTAAATCAATATAATCATCTGTGTTATTCCTGTTATTCAATAGAACCTTCTTCAATATGGCCATCAAAATATTGCCGATATGTAGTACCATCCAAGCGCGTACACAATGAATAATTAGGTTGGTCATCTACATCAGATTCACTACCTGTAATACGTATTACTATTGCACAACTATCTACAATTTTCTCTATATTATCAATCTTTTCTGGGTTTGAAATATATAGATTTGTCTCACTACTTTCATTATCTTTAACTAATATATTTTTAGCCTCTTGATAAATTTCACTTAAAGACATAACATCACTTACTATTTCAGAACTTAACAACCATTTATTCATCTGTCTATATGCTCGTGTCAAATCCTTTCTACCATAATGAAATAATTTGAATTTAGCTGAATTAGCACGATTAAATTGATTAATTGCAAAACTTTTATCAATTTTAGGAACTAATTTAAGTTTACCATGTACGGATATACCGATATCAACTAAATCATAAGCCAAAGAACCTGCCTCTTTAGACATTCCTAATCCTACCGCCGCATCTTGATACAATGATTTTAAAAAACCATCCTCATCGGTTATCCCTTCTTGAATACTATTAACTCCATGCGCTGCTACATATGAGCCAAGTATACAACCCATACCAGTTGTGCACATTGCAAACCCCGTCATCATCAAGCCTGCACCACCTAAAACACTTAGTCCCCGACCTACCCAGTGCAGGCTTTGATCCCATAAACTCTTTTCTTCAGATTTTATCGCTTCTGAGCCTTGTTCATAACTCATCGCTCCGCTTTCGACTTGATTTACAATGTGCGTGGCAAAATTATTAATATCATCAATAAAATCTTGTTTTATATCATTATGGTAAAGGTGTTTTTCACAAACTTCATGCGCACAATCAAGTAAATTTTGAGCGTCAAGACGAATCTTTGTTTTATCTTCATTTGATGCTACTAATGAATTAATTTGTGTGTGAATATCATTTTGCGCGATTGTTGAAAATGTATTATTAATAGGATTTGACTTATTTGTATAATAGGGGGTTGTCACATCAACAAATATCAGACTTTTGGTTGCAATAATTCGATTAACACCTATAGGCCGACAACCACAAGCAATAATACACCCATCATAAGCAGCTGGTTTGCCATCAATGATTAATTTATCAGTCGCCTCAATAATTTTTCCAGAACTTTTACACTTAGGACATGAAGCATAATCCCCTAAACAGGCTATAGCATCGAGATGGTTAAAAGCTAGAACTGACGACGAAATAACTTTACCACCGGTTGTAGTATCATCACCCATTACAGCAATTTTTTTACTCATTACAATATTTCCATTTAACAAACTTTAAACAATTAATACTATATCAAATAAATTAAAAAACCAACGGAAAAACTGTAGTCATGCGATTTTTATAGCAGTAAATTTATTTTAACTTACCGAAAAATAACACAATAACTTATTTACAATACCTAATCAGCTTTGGATCGTTGGATAACGTAAGCAAGCCAAAGTGGTTCATTTAAAACAAAAAATAATCGCAGTCCACAAGAGCAAGAGTTAATCGCTTTGCGTAAAGAGCTTAAACAACTCCGTATGGAAAACGATATTCTAAAGCAAGCAGCACTGATAATAGGGCGAAAATCACTATCCTAAAAGCAAATCGACATCGTTATAGCATAACAAAACTATGTCAATATTTAGGATTATCAAGATATTATGCTTATTATTAGTGTGAATTGAATAAACAAAAATCAGTAGGGCTTTATGCTGATAAAATCGTGACGCTATTTCATCAGAGCTATCAGTCTTATGGTACAAGACGAATTGCACTTCATGGTGCATTGAAAATCCACTTCTTGCGGAAAATCGGTACCTTGTTGCGAAGTCACCAATTGGCTTGCCAATAAAATAACAGGTACTTTATTACGTTGTGCTTCATAAATACCATTAATAAAATGTAAACTTCCTGGCCCACAAGATCCAGCACAAGCCGTAATTTGGTCTGTTAAATAAGCTTCTACCCCTGCTGCAAAAGCCCCCCCACTTCTTCATGACGAACATGAACCCACTCAATATTACTTTTTTTAATAGCTGATGAAATCTGATTTAACGTATCTCCGACAATACCATAGCAATGCTTAACCCCAACCTCAGCTAAAATATCAACAATAATTTGTGCAACTGTTTTTTTTGATGACATATAATCTCCTAAAAGGTCTTTGAATGTATTCGCTCATTTGCATAAATTACACCCACATTTTAATAACGCGAATAGGATTTAACATAAACAGCAATAAATGCTAAAAACACAACCGTTGTTACGATGTTGCACAACAAAGTTTAAGGAAACATATTCCCTATCGCAATAAATCAAGGTATTATGTCGAAAATCTTATTGAAATAATAGAGTCATATCCCGTGGAACAATCGTCATCTGGACATAGTTTAATGTCGTCGATTACTGCTTTTTTGCCTGATTATTTAAGCCAACATTTTCCTTTTATTATCGTCTGTTTATTGTTATTTATCGCCATTTTACTATTCTCATTTAGTAAGTTGAGAATGGACATTATTGCCTTACTCACCATTACAGCTATCACTATTAGTGGCGTGTTAACACCATCAGAGGCATTAGCTGGCTTTAGTGATCCCAATATCATCTTAATTGCTTTATTATTTATTATTGGGGAAAGCTTAGTTAGAACCGGCATATCGTACAAAATGAGCGAATATATCCTTAAAATAGCTGGCAAAAACGATATTTGTATTATTATCTATATCATGTTAGGCGCTGCATTACTCGGCTCAGTGATGAGTTCAACAGGAGTAGTTGCCATCTTCATCCCTGTTGCCATTAGTATTGCGAATCACACAGGTATTCACGTTAAAAAATTAATGATGCCACTTTGTATTGCCGCTTTAATTAGTGGCATGATGACTTTAGTTGCAACCGCACCAAACCTTGTTGTTAACAGTGAACTCAATCATTTTAAATTAAACGAGTTTGGTTTTTTTTCAATTACACCAATTGGTTTAGGAGTTTTAGTTGTTGGGGTCATCTATTGTGTGTTAACACGCAATTGGTTGCTCACAGCTGAACAAGTCACCCCAACCAACACCCAACCGCAAAGACGAAAAATTACCGATTTAATCCGTGACTATAAATTAATTGGCCGTGCCCACCGTGCACAAATATTAGCGGGATCGCCTTTTGTTGGTCGCACAATTGATGGCTTGCATTTGCGTAGTGAACATGGCGTAAATGTTATTGGTATTGAACGTTGGCGCAAATTTCACAAAGTATTAATTCCCGTTAATGGTTCAACTGAGTTTCGTGAAAATGATATTTTACTACTGGATATGTCACACTCCGAGGCAGATTATCGCACCTTTTTAACCACCAATAACCTTGAACCCAAAGTTTTACGCGGTGAGTATTTTTCAGAACAAGTAAAACAAGTCGGTATGACCGAAGTCGCCCTACTGCCCGAATCCACACTATGTGGAAAAACACTCAATGAAATTAATTTTAGAGGAAAATATTTCCTAACAGTAATTGGCATTTGGCGTAATCATGCCCCCGTTGAAACAAACAACTTATTCCAAGAACGGTTACAAATGAGCGATACACTATTGGTTTGTGGTGACTGGGGATCAATACAAAAATTACAAACGCGAACCAGTGATTTTGTGGTATTAGACTATCCATCGGATATTGATGATATCGCACCAGCAAGTTCACAAGCGCCGCTGGCGTTAATTAACCTAGCGATTATGATTACGTTAATGGTGACCGGCATTGTGCCCAATGTGGTTGCTGCGTTAATTGCCTGCTTATTAATGGGCGCGACACGCTGTATTGATATGACCAATGCCTATAAATCCATACACTGGCCAACCTTAATTTTAATTATCGGTATGATGCCTTTTGCCCTCGCTCTCAATAAAACGGGCGGGATTTCGCTTATATCTGCTTGGCTTGAAGTTCACCTGCGTTCTTTTGGCCCTTATATGGTACTAACCTTTATTTTCTTATTATGCTCAACGATTGGATTATTTATATCCAATACCGCAACCGCCATTTTAATTGCACCAATCGCCATTGATTTAGCACTAAAATTTGGGTATTCGCCCTACCCATTTGCCATGACGGTTGCCATTGCCACATCCGCATCATTTATTACCCCTGTATCATCACCAATTAAAACCATGGTGGTTGCACCGGGTGGATATAGCTTTGGGGATTTTGTCAAAATTGGCGTGCCGTTAACCTTTTTGGTTATGGCGGTAGATATTGCTTTAGTACCAGTGTTTTTTCCGTTTTAGTCTTTAGTTTTTTTGATTAAAAACCGTCAAATAAAAATTTAATAAAATCAATAATTTCCTTACTGATTTTTGGCGGGCAATAAAGCCTTTTTTATTTGATGGTTAGAATGGATTATGTGCAGTGGTTTTGGATGATTGTAGTTTGGATGTTTAAAATAACTACAGTGACCACGAATTTAAACCGCAACAGCGTAATCCATTAGGGCAGCCAACCACGCTTTCGACTTCATCGGGCGGGGGAGAGGCGCTTTTTTAACTTTCCGTCATTAAAGCGCAAAGCTCGCAGTCCTTGCCTGCCCAGCGCCCCAACTACGCAGGGGCGCTGTTCTTTGTTAGATTATCCTCTTATTTGTACCATAATTGCCCCCGCCGCCTAAGGACTAATGCTAAGGTGCTGTGCAAACAGCACGATCCATGTAGGATTTGCTATCGCTATAGAAGTAGACCTTGCCATTGTACGCGCTGACATTGCTGACAGGTCTTGGTGTGTCGCCTGCCCAGTAGAAGGTGACGACGAAGCCCCCATCGACGTAATTGTGCATAAGGCCCCACTCAGTGAAAAAACCAGCACCTATGTGACGCTGGTAATAATTACCACCTGAGGATGGTGTGGTGCCATCTATGTCATTTACACATGGGAACAAACTATTATCTACACCACACTTCGCATTAGTCAAATCATTGACCTTAGCAAGACGATAACCCAAACGACTACACCAAGATATATGATTAGACGCAGTATCCATTTGATTCCTTCTATTGACAAACCACTGCCTCAACACAAATCCATACTTCACCTCATTACCATGACTATCCCTACCCACCAACTCAAAGGTCTGTGGCAAAGAGGGGCGAGTCAGCCGACTAGGATTAGCTGACTGTATCTGAGTGCTATCCGCCCTAGGACCCGTTAACGTTACCCGTGTTACATTCTTGGATTTATCAATAATCCAGCTATCGGCTTGTGTTGTACCTCCATTTGGGAGTGGGAATGAACCAGAATGCGGCCTTGTCCAGCTCACTGTTGCAGTTATTCCACCACGCGTGACTGGATACCACGTCAACTGACTCTCATCAACCCCTTCTATGAGTAAATCAAAATACAATCCATCTGCACCCGTAGTAGGAAAATTACGATTGTAAGATGACGGATTAGTTGACTGAACTAAAAAACCCTTCCTCCGGTTCCAAATGCTAGATGGGCCAGCGTAATCAAGATTGTCGCCATAGAAATTAGAGCCAAATTTCAAATTCGGCCTTGCGTAACAAACTTTAGGCTGTTGTGAATTCAGGTTGATATAATACACCACCGAACTACCACTAAAAGTACTGCTATTCGGCACACCATACTGGGTAATTAAACGTCCTCCTTCACTACTTAATGTTACCTTATAAGGCGCATTACATATATCTAATGCATCACTACGACTTACTGTATTACCATTCTTATCAGTAAAACTCACCGATATACTTCCTGATGCCATTACACCATTGGTCCCCTCTCCATCTCCATCTCCATCAGCATCTCCCCAATAATGATAGGTGTTCACTAAATCATTTAAACTTACTGAAGTTGCCCCCGACGGCACCACCATGTGTATATCATTAAAAGTATTTCCATCAGCTAACCTTATCGGATTTGTCGAACTTGATGTATTCGTCGATGGCGTGATTACTCGACCATCCTGCAACTTAATAGACAATAACATGTCAGTACTTGTTGCCTTAGTCTGTCCCCCATCAAACGTTAAATACGGCGCACTACCCTGAATCCCTTGGCTAGTATGCGCTGTTAATGCCTGTGAGCTGAGCGAATACGGCAATGATAACAAAGACACCCATGCCAATGGGATTTTTGCAATTAATTCTGTGGATAATTTTGATGATATAAACGAGGGAAAGATAAAAAACCGTTTAACGCGATTATTTGATAAATTTAAGACATAGGTTTGCCATGTCTGTTGTCCATAATTATACTTCATAACATCCTGTATGTTAATTAAAATATTGTTTTACTTTACTTTTTTATGTGTTACCCTATAAAATAAGATAACTTAATTTTCACCGTCAAAATTATAATGTTAAAAAAAAAGCTTGGCTAGTTTTTTAGGGATTTTTTGTAAAGAAATATAAAGAAAAAGGCATATTAAGCTTTAATAGATTGAATTTTTTTTGTTAAAAAACAAAATCAAATCAATATTATAAATGATTTTTATAATTTTCGAGTTTGAGTGGCAGTGTTTGGTTACAATTTGCTTGATTGAATTTCGGACGTTTTGAGCTGTTGGTGGAATAAATAGCGACAGTGACAACATCCGAGCTAGAGAGTTGTAGCCAATCCCCTATCCCCCCGATCTAGTTGCAAAATATGACCGACTTATATTTACTCGTACCATCCATGATACTCGCCTGTTTGATGTCATATTCACTTTGCTCAGATGACTAAATTTATTCTAGACAAATTTGTGTTTCTGACAAAGCGCAAACACGACAAACACCTTTGTTTGGCGTGCTAACCTCGCTTAGTTGTCGGCGCATTCTGATACCGAAATAAGATAAACAAAATAACCTCTTATTTTTTAATTGATTATTGTTCTTATAATTATCGAGTTAATTTTATATGAATTAAAACGCCTATGCGGCGTTAAAGGTTTTATGCTTGGTATGGCTAAGCTGCTAGCATTTCTAAACCGCCTATGCGGCGTTAAAGTAGAACTTAAGATTCTATAAATCTTGCTGTATAAAGATAAACAACAATTTTAGTTTTGAAAACCCTTTTTTTGAGCTGTTTTACAATATTTTGATTTTATTGAATTTTAAATTGCCGATAAAAAAAGGGTTCTGAGGGTTTTGAAGTCAAAACAAACCCAATAAAATAAAATCAATATTTTTACTAACCTATCTTTGAATAGCACTTAGGTTGTTTTTTATGAAAAAAGTATCCAAATAAAAAACACAGACGGACAAATTTTTCTCGAAAAATTATGAACATCTCAGCAAAGCGAAGATGGCTTTGAAGAAACAAGTATCAGGATGATACAAATCGCTTAGCCGTAGTCCACATTCTGCTACCAAACGCAAGATTGCTTATACTTAGTTAGTGCCATCAGTTCGACCCGCACGCCAAAGATTAAGAACTAACTATTAGACTAAGGAGCGGTGCAAACACCGTAATTGCTAGAGAAGCAGAACAAATAAATGTCACCGTTGTCCGCACCCACATCAAACTGACAGTTACTATTCCTCGTCGTGTCACTTGTCCAGTAGTTTTGGAGGACGAAATTTGCACTAGTGTAATGATGCATAAAGCCCCACTCTGTAAACAATCCAGCACCTATTTGACGCTGATAATGATTACCACTTGATGGTGCGTTGTGCCAATGGATCCTTGGCAATGCAAATCTGAGCCAAGACCAGAACAAATTGCATTAGTCAGGTCCTTGACCTGTGGCACACGATAACCCAAACGACTACACCAAGTTACCATATCAGGATAGTAATATAATTCAGCTCCTCGGTTCAAAAACCATTTCTGTAGGACAAATCCATATTTCACTATCTCTTTACCCTCTCTATCTCTACCCACTAACTCAAAGGTCTGCGGTAACCTTAGCACGGTAATTTGATTAGGGTAGGGATCACCCCATTGAGCTCTTGCCCTAGACCTGTTAACGTCACACAAAACTCGACATAGCCTTCGTCATTACATTCTGTTTTTCGCATGACTGTGACAGTAATTCCCTCATGCGTAACTGGCGCTCCCCATGTCAATTCACTTGCTTTTCCCATTATGATGAAATCAAAATATAATCCATCAGCCCCGTAGTTGGAAAATTAAGCACGTATGATGCTGGATCCGTTGATTGAACTAGGAATCCATAATCGGGATTCCATATGTCAGCGAGACCCGCGAAGTGAGACCCGCCGAAATCAAGATTAGGTCTTACGGATTTGAGGATCCCCCCCATTGAGACGATAGCAGTATTATAGCATCACTTCGATTACCCCCCTCGACCACTTTTACCCGTTAATGCCAGCGAATTCCATGAAAAAGACAATAATAACACAGCCAATGCCAACAAGATTTTTCGAGATAATTTTGATGATAATTTGAAAGATAATTTCGAGGATATACACGAAGTAAGAGCTAAAACCCGTCTAAGGTGTCTATTCGATAAGTTTAAGACATATGCCAGTGCTGGTGTTTAAAATGACAAAGTATTATGATTTACCCGCAAAGCAAATTTATATTTATTTTAACTTTTTTACATACTTATTAAATAAGCAAAATCTTCAACTAGTTAAAGTATAACCGTTTAAAAAGTTGTATGATTTAGTGTAGCTAATCCAATTTTTATATAGATTTATTAAGATTAGCCGGTTAAACGATTAGGTAAAACTTTAATGGGCCGAACTTGTTGTTTTTTTATCAAAAATGACAATCAAATAAAATTATAATAATCAATGTGATAAATAAGTTTTTTTAATAGTCTAGAGCTTTTGGTTCAGCTAATTTGGGCACAGTTAGGTTTCAGGCGTTGTCACCGTCGTTAATTATTTCTCCAAAAGGCCAAAACGTCTGAAACCCTGCCGTGTCTCAAAACTGACTTATTTTGATTAAAGATTCTCACTAAAATTTCAGGTATAATCCCTATAATTTTTCGATTATGGACATAATACTTATGCCACATGCAACTAAACCATTAAATATCATTTTTGCAGGAACACCTGATTTTGCAGCTACCCATTTAAAGGCGCTTATTGATGCGAAGCATAATGTGATAGCGGTTTTTACTCAGCCGGATCGCCCTGCGGGTCGTGGTAATAAATTAACCGCAAGCCCTGTTAAACAATTAGCGATTGAAAATAGCCTGCCGGTTTATCAACCGGTAACCCTCAAAAAAGAAGAAAATCAAAAAATCATTGCTGAACTTAATGCTGACATTATGATAGTTGTTGCTTATGGCTTAATTTTGCCACAAGCTGTGCTTGATATGCCTAAGCTGGGTTGTTTAAATGTACATGGTTCATTACTACCGCGCTGGCGTGGCGCAGCACCGATTCAGCGTGCTTGCTGGGCAGGAGATCAAGAAACGGGCATTACCATTATGCAGATGGATGCAGGGCTTGATACAGGCGATATGCTTTATAAGCTTACCTGCCCAATTGAGCCAGCCGATACTAGCGCATCGCTGTATGAAAAACTAGCAAAGCTTGGTCCGCAAGGCTTGCTTGATACATTAGCGTTAATCAGTGAAGGGAAAATCCAACCAGAAAAGCAAGATGAAGTGAAAGTTACCTATGCCGAAAAGCTTTCAAAACAAGAAGCCAAACTTGATTGGAATTTATCTGCCGAGCAACTCGAACGTTGTGTTCGCGCTTTTAATCCATGGCCGGTTAGCTATTTTGTCGTTAATGGCGAACCGGTTAAGGTATGGCAAGCTCAAGTCGTTAAAATTGATTCAAAACAGCCTGCTGGCACGATTTTGCAAGCAGACAAAAACGGCATTTGCATCGCAACAAGCAAAGGGGCATTAAATATGACAAAGCTCCAACCAGCGGGTAAAAAACCAATGTCAGCACAAGATTTATTAAATTCTCGTCAGTCTTGGTTTGTTGTTGGCGAAAAGCTCAGTATGGATTAAGTATCCAAACTACAATATTACAGGATATTTAATCCTGTAATATTTATCGTTTTCTCGCTAACAGTGTTGCAAATCTCAATTTTATACGATTACCATGAATATCAGTTTTATGTAATTGACCAATATTTTCATTGTATTTTAGAATTTCCCAATCTTGATAATAATTGAGTAATTCTTGTTCTTTAAATGTGAATGAAAATCCCACAGAACAAGGATAATCAGCCGTTGACATTGCACAGACGATAAGATTATAACCGCCACGTTTGGTGATAGCCTGCATATTATGAATAATATCTGGGATTTTATCTGGTTGTAAAAACATCATCACAACCGTTGAGATAATAAAATCATATTCACCTTTTAAGTTGGCTTGGTTAATATCATAGAAAGAAGCATTGATATGGTTTAGATTATCATTATGAATAATCTGCTGTAAATTATTAATACTCTGTTCCGATTTATCAACAGCGTTGACTTCAAAACCTAATAATTGCAAATAAAGCGAATTACGGCCAGAGCCACAACCAAGATCTAATACTTTACCTTTAGGGATAAATTGACAAGCTGACACCACTTCAGAATGTGTTTTAGTCATCTGGTACTTTTTATGAGTATAGTCCTCAGGCTGACAATAAAACGCCAACTGGCACTGTAGATCATCTGATACCTTGGCAATACGGTACCACTGCAACGGTGATATGAATGGTGGCTGATGCAACATATCATAATGGTATTGACTTTTGATCTCGCCTTGCTCAGTTAATATCTCACAATCTAAACAACCCGCAATAATGTGTAACTTTGCCCATGTGCCCTCTTGGGTATGGTGTTTTTCACAAAATACTTGTGGTAATTTTTTAACATCCCAAACGGGTAACGTTTTATAATTAAATAAATTTTCCAAAATAATATCATCCTTAAAATAGTTCAATAGTTGACTATTATAGTCAATTATTAAACGTCTAAACAACTTGACTGATACCAGATAAAATAATAACAAATCGCGAAATATAAATTTATTGTAGCGAAGTTGGCTTGATCAACATATAATCTTCATCATCCTAGACTATATAGTGAAACCATTAGAGGAACAATTTATGGGATTTTTAACAGGCAAACGTATACTTGTTACGGGTGTTGCAAGTAACCGTTCTATTGCTTACGGTATTGCACAATCTATGCATCGTGAGGGTGCTGAACTCGCTTTTACTTACCAAAACGATAAATTAAAAGGTCGTGTTGAGGAGTTTGCCGCTGATTTTGGTTCAAAAATCGTTCTACCTTGCGATGTTGCACATGATGAAAGCATCACAGAACTATTTACTGAACTTGCAAAAACATGGGATAAATTCGACGGTTTTGTCCACGCTATCGCTTTCGCACCTGGTGATCAATTAGATGGTGATTATGTTAATGCTGTGACTCGTGAAGGGTTTTCAATTGCTCATGATATCAGCTCTTACAGCTTTGTAGCCATGGCTAAAGCATGTCGATCAATGTTAAACCCAGGATCTGCATTGGTTACGCTTTCTTACCTTGGCGCTGAACGTGCAATTCCTAACTATAATGTGATGGGGCTTGCTAAAGCATCACTCGAAGCCAATGTACGCTATATGGCAAATGCCATGGGACCAGAAGGTGTACGTGTGAATGCCATTTCAGCTGGACCAATTCGTACACTTGCCGCATCAGGCATTAAAGATTTCAAAAAGATGTTATCGCACTGTGAATCAGTAACCCCAATTCGTCGCACAGTGACTACTGAAGATGTCGGCAATTCAGCAGCATTTTTATGTTCTGATTTAGCATCAGGCATTACCGGTGAAGTAATTCACGTCGACGGCGGATTTAGTATCGCAGCAATGAATGAGTTAGAACTTAAATAAGTAATCCTTATTATATATAAAAAAGGCGCTAAACCATTAATGGTTGCGCCTTTTTAATTATATTTAATATCAAATTACTATCTTAGTTACTTATATTATTCTTTTCGTAAGTTTTGAACAAAAACATATAATTTAGAATACATATACTGTTTTTTCCGTTAAAATCTATGCCAATTTGCACGGTAACAGTTTGTTGGAGAAAAAATGAAAATAGCAAAAAATACAGTAGTGAGTATGGCGTATCAAGTGCGTACTACAGACGGCGTCTTAGTTGACGAAGCAACCGCTGCTGCACCACTTGAATATCTACAAGGTGCTGGTAATCTATTACAAGATCTTGAAAAAGCGCTAGAAGGTCATCAAGTTGGTGATAAATTTGACGTTGAAATAATTAATGCCTATGGCGATTTTAACGATGCACTTGTACAAAATGTTCCTCGTGATGTGTTTGTCGGTGTTGATGAACTTGAAGTGGGCATGCGCTTTTTTGCTGATACTGATCAGGGTTCTTTACCAGTTGAAATTACCGCTATTGATGGCGATAACGTTACCATTGATGGCAATCACATGCTTGCTGGGCAAGATCTAAAATTTAATATTGACATATTAGCTATCCGTGAGGCAACAGAAGATGAAATCGCTCATGGTCATATTCATGGTGAGCATGGACATGATCACGGACATGGTGGTTGTGGCTGTGGTGGTCATGCTCATGAAGACGAAGATGATGAAAGCACTGGGTGCTGTGGCGGTGGTCATGGAGGATGTGGTTGTCACTAATCCACCTATTAAAATGAAATTATAAAAGGCGCTGTATAGCGCTTTTTATTTGCCATCTATTCAATTTTACTTAATAAGTTGTGAAATAACTCCCAATATTTTACATTACAATTTTACCTTGCTAATTTTTCCTATAATAATCTGAATTTTACAATTATTGGAACCTAACAATTATGCCTTCACAATCAGTTGCATTAATGCCACGTGAAAAGCTTTTGAAATTTGGGGTTGAAACACTCAGTGATGCAGAATTACTGGCTCTTTTTTTACGCACTGGCACACGTAATTTACCGGTTTTAGAGTTATCGCAAAAATTATTAAATGAGTTTGGTTCAGTCTATCATCTAATAAATGCAAGCCATAATGATTTTTGCCAAAAAAAAGGATTAGGTACAGCCAAATACACACAATTAAAAGCGGTTGTTGAACTTTCACATCGATATTTAAAAGTTAAAATGACCAAAGAAAATTCGCTTACCTCACCAACTCTAACACATCACTATTTAGCGAGTCGATTAGCGAATAAAGATCAAGAAGTTTTTATGGTGATTTTTTTAGATAATCAAAATTATGTGATTTATTCAGAAGAGATGTTTATCGGTACCTATAATTGTGTAGAAGTTCATCCACGCGAAATAGCAAGGCGAGCATTACAACATAATGCAGCAGCATTAATTTTAGCGCATAATCACCCTTCAGGAGTGTCAGAACCAAGTCAAGCTGATCGTATTCTTACCCAAAAAATCGAACAAGTATGTGACTTAATTGATATTCGAATCGTTGATCATATCGTGATCGGAAAAGGTGAGTACGTCTCTTTTGCTGAACGCGGATGGATTTAATCGCTATTTTTACTTACAATGTAGTTTATTATCTAATAACTTATACATGAACATATTTTATGAATAAACAACTAGAACTACTTGAAACTAAAGTTGCCTTTCAAGAAGTCACCATTGAAGAGTTAAACCAAATGGTGACACACCTTCAGGCAGACATTAGTAAATTAAAAGAACAATTAACGTTATTGTCCCAAAAACTGCAAGCTACTCAGCCATCAAATATTGCAAATTTATCTGAAGAAACACCACCACCGCATTATTAATGCTGCTTATACAGTAAATCGTTGTCATTTGGAAATTTATCTACCAAATCATTAATATCTTGGATACCACTTAGTAGATAGCAATCCCTTAATAAGTTTAACGAACTGTAAAATCAGGTAGTGACGATCAATCTAAATTAGAAAATAAAAAACCGGCATATAGCCGGTTTTAATACACAATGATTTAATAATTATTCAGCTGCTGCTTCTGCTTCTACTGCAGGGCGGTCAACTAATTCAATATAAGCCATTGGAGCATTATCTCCATCACGGAAACCACATTTTAAAATACGTACATAACCACCAGGACGGGTAGCAAAACGTGGACCTAAATCTGAAAATAATTTTTTAACTGTATCTTTATCACGGATACGAGCAAAAGCCAGACGGCGATTAGCTACGCTATCGCTTTTGGCTAGCGTAATTAACGGTTCAACAACACGACGCAACTCTTTTGCTTTAGGCAATGTAGTTTTGATGATTTCATGTTCAACAAGTGAACTAGTCATGTTACGAAACATTGCTTGACGATGGCTGCTATTTCGGTTCAGTTGACGACCACTTTTACGATGGCGCATAACTTTATCCTTCTTATTATAAATTTTATCTTAGTCTTCAACAATACTTGCTGGTGGCCAGTTCTCAAGACGCATGCCTAAAGATAAACCACGAGATGCGAGTACATCCTTAATTTCAGTAAGCGATTTCTTACCAAGATTAGGGGTTTTAAGTAACTCAACTTCGGTACGTTGCACTAAATCACCAATATAATGAACTGCTTCTGCTTTTAAGCAATTAGCAGACCGAACAGTTAATTCCAAATCATCTACTGGACGTAAAAGGATTGGATCAAACTCCGGTTTATCTTCTTTCACTTCAGGTTGACGCACATCACGTAAATCAACGAAAGCTTCAAGTTGTTCAGCCAAAATAGTTGATGCACGACGAATAGATTCCTCAGGATCGATAGTACCATTGGTTTCCATATCGATAACAAGTTTATCTAAGTCCGTACGTTGTTCCACACGAGCAGCATCAACAGAATAAGCAATACGCTCGACAGGACTATAACATGCATCAACTAACAGACGACCAATTGGTCGCTCTTCATCTTCTGACTTAACGCGAGCAGAAGCAGGGACATAACCACGTCCTCGTTGTACACGAATACGCATACTAATTGAAGCATTGGCATCAGTAAGATGACAAATTACTAAATCAGGATTAACAATTTCAACATCACCATCATGAGTGATGTCAGATGCGGTTACGGCACCAATACCTGATTTGTTTAAAGTCAGCATCACATCATCTTTAGTATGTACTCGTACAGCTAATTTTTTTAAATTAAGCAAAATATCAAGCACATCTTCTTGAACACCTTCTTTAGTACTGTACTCATGCAGAACACCGTCAATTTCAACTTCGGTTACTGCATATCCCGGCATAGATGATAATAAAATGCGGCGCAGTGCATTACCTAAAGTGTGACCAAAACCACGTTCAAGTGGCTCTAAAGTCACTTTAGCATGTGTTTGGCTGTATTGAACAACATCAACTAGGTGAGGTTTTAAAAACTCTGTTACAGAACCCTGCATTATGTCCTCTCTTAAGTGCTAAACTTTACTTAGAGTAAAGTTCGACGATCAAATGTTCGTTGATGTCAGCAGATAAATCTGAACGTTCTGGTAAGCGTTTAAACACACCTTCCATTTTGCTAGCATCAACTTCTAACCATGTTGGTTTTTCACGTTGTTCAGCTAACTCTAAAGCGGCTTTAATACGTGCTTGTTTTTTTGATTTTTCGCGAACACTAATCACATCTTCTGGTGAAACTTGATAAGATGCAATATTAACAACGCGACCATTAACAAGAACAGCTTTATGACTAACTAATTGACGGGCTTCAGCACGAGTCGCACCAAATCCCATGCGATAAACAACGTTATCTAAGCGACGTTCTAAAAGACCAAGTAGGTTTTCACCGGTATTGCCTTTAATACGCGCAGCGCTTTTATAGTAATTACGGAATTGACGTTCTAAAATTCCATAAATACGTCTAACTTTTTGTTTTTCACGTAACTGAACACCATAATCTGATAAACGCGGTTTACGCGCACCATGTTGTCCAGGAGCTTGTTCTAATTTACATTTACTATCAACCGCTCGGACGCCAGACTTAAGGAATAAATCTGTACCTTCACGACGACTTAATTTGAGTTTTGGTCCCAAATATCTTGCCATTTTATTTCTCCAATAATCCTAAACATTCAATGTTTAAAAAATTAAACACGACGTTTCTTTGGTGGACGACAACCGTTATGAGGAATCGGAGTAACATCAGTAATGTTAGTGATGCGATAACCCGCTGCATTTAATGCACGAATTGTTGACTCACGACCAGGACCAGGTCCTTTAACCATAACTTCTAGATTCTTAATTCCGTAATCTTTCACGGCTTCAGCACAACGTTCTGCGGCCACTTGAGCTGCAAACGGAGTTGACTTACGAGAGCCACGGAAACCAGAACCACCAGCGGTTGCCCAACCCAACGCATTACCTTGACGATCGGTAATAGTTACGATTGTATTGTTGAATGATGCATGAATATGAGCTATACCATCAGAAACTTGCTTTTTTACACGTTTACGTGTACGAACAGGTGTCTTTGCCATTTAATTATACCTCAATTATTTCTTGATTGGCTTACGCGGTCCCTTACGGGTACGAGCGTTAGTCTTTGTGCGTTGGCCACGGACCGGTAGTCCACGACGATGACGCATGCCACGATAACAACCAAGGTCTAATAAACGCTTGATACTCATAGTTACTTCACGACGTAAATCACCTTCAACTGTGAATTTAGCGACTTGTTCACGTAACGTTTCAATCTGATCTTCAGATAGTTCTCTGATCTTCACATGTTCAGGAATACCCGCTTGAGCACAAATAGTCTTAGCGCGAGTACTTCCAATTCCATAAATTGCTTGTAAAGCAATTACAGCATGTTGTTGATCAGGAATGTTAATGCCTGCTATACGGGCCACTATGCACTCCTTTATTGTTAATGTTTAGCGAATTCACCATACTGAAAAGCCCGTTTTCAGGATACTCAAACAGTGAACTCACAAATAAAACTAGGCTGGCTATTCTAGCCAGCTTTACTATACTTTGGCAAGAAAAATATGCAAAAGCGCAACTTTTCGGCTAAACAAATTAACCTTGACGTTGCTTGTGTTTACCTTCAACGCAAATAACACGAACAATGCCATTACGTTTAATAATTTTACAATTTCTGCATAATTTCTTGACTGAAGCACGAACTTTCATTTTTTTCTCCGTAACTTCTGGCTAACTTATCGACCGTAGCCTTTAAGGTTCGCTTTCTTTAACATTGACTCATAACGATTTGGTATCATTAAAGTCTGTACTTGTGCCATAAAATCCATGATTACAACAACAACAATTAATAAAGACGTTCCACCAAATTGAACAGGAACATTCATTGCGCTTGTCATAAACATTGGTACCAAACATACAAAAGTAATGTAGATTGCGCCAATTAGCGTTAAACGAATCATTACTTTGTCGATATACTTAGATGTTTGTTCACCTGGGCGAATACCTGGAATAAATGCACCAGATTTTTTAAGCTGATCTGCTGTTTCTCTTGGATTGAAAACCAATGCTGTATAAAAGAAACAAAAGAAGACAATCGCTGCTGCAAAAAAGATTATGTATAATGGTTGCTCATGAGAAAAATATTGCCCAATAAGTACAATAATATATCTCCATCCTTCACCATCTCCTTGAAACCAAGAAGCCATCATAGACGGTAACATAGCAATTGTTGAGGCAAATATTGCTGGAATAACACCTGCCATATTAATCTTTAATGGTAAATGTGTACTTTGTGCCGCGTAAACACGACGACCTTGCTGCCTTTGTGCATAGTTAACAACAATACGTCGTTGACCACGTTCAACAAACACAACAAAATAGGTTACACCTACCACCAATGCAGCAACTACTAATAATAAAATCGGATGCAATGAACCAGAACGAGCTTGTTCAATTGTTTCATATATTGCATGAGGTAGACCAGCCACGATACCCGCAAAGATAATGATGGAAATACCATTACCTACACCTCGCTCTGTGATCTGTTCACCTAGCCACATAAGAAACATAGTGCCAGTAACTAAGCTAACCGATGCAACAAAATAGAAAGAAAATCCTGGATTAATCACAACTTTCTCATAACCAGGAATATTTGGCAAACCAGTCGCAATACCAACTGCCTGTACAATTGCCAAAGCAAGCGTGCCATAACGAGTGTACTGACTAATTTTTTTACGACCTGATTCACCTTCTTTCTTCAATTCTGCTAGTTTAGGGCTAATTGACGTTAATAACTGCACAATAATTGACGCAGAAATATAAGGCATTATCCCTAAAGCAAAAATTGAAGCACGGCTTAAAGCACCACCAGAGAACATATTGAACATACCCACAATACCATTTGACGATGCTTGTGTTAGTAAGTCCGATAACGCTTTAGTATCAATACCAGGAACAGGAATGTAAGAGCCAAGACGAAAAACAATAAGTGCTAAAAGCACAAACATCAAACGTCTTTTAAGCTCACCACTACCACTTCGTGCACTTTGAAAATCTAATCCTGGTTGCTTTGCCATCTTTCTAATTATTCCTCAATTTTTCCGCCAGCAGCTTCAATTGCAGCTTTAGCACCTTTAGTTACCCGAATACCACGAACAGTTACTGGTTTAGTTACCTCACCAGATAACATAATTTTTGCATATTCGATATGTGAATTAATCACATTAGCAACTTTCAAGCTATTTAGGTCAACAATATCGCCTTCGACTTTCATCAAATCAGAAAGACGAACTTGAGCTGTAACTAGAGCTTTACGTGAGGTAAAACCAAATTTTGGTAAACGACGATATAAAGGCATTTGACCACCTTCAAAGCCGCGACGAACGCCACCGCCTGAACGAGATTTTTGACCTTTAACACCACGAGTACCGGTTTTACCTAGTCCAGAACCGATTCCTCGGCCTAAACGTTTTGGTGCATGCTTTGAACCTTCCGCAGGAGATAAAGTATTTAAACGCATTACTATTACTCCTCTACTTTAACCATGTAATAAACTTGGTTTACCATACCGCGAATAGCCGGAGTATCCTCACGCTCAACAGTATGACCAATGCGACGTAATCCAAGACCAACTAACGTCGCTTTGTGCTTCGGTAGACGACCAATAGAACTACGAGTCTGTGTAATTTTAATTGTTTTTGCCATGGTTAATTACCCCAAAATTTCTTCGACGGTTTTACCACGTTTAGCAGCAACCATTTCGGGTGATTTCATATTTTCTAAGCCATCAATCGTTGCACGAACCACATTAATTGGGTTAGTAGAACCATATGCTTTAGCTAGAACATTACGAACACCAGCAACTTCTAAAACGGCACGCATTGCACCACCAGCGATAATACCAGTACCTTCTGATGCTGGTTGCATATAAACACGAGAACCTGTGTGAGCACCTTTAACTGGATGCTGTAATGTATCGTTATTTAATGCAACATTGATCATATTGCGACGTGCTTTTTCCATTGCTTTTTGAATTGCTGCTGGCACTTCACGTGCTTTACCATATCCAAAACCTACGCGGCCATTACCGTCACCAACAACTGTTAGTGCAGAAAAACTAAAAATACGACCACCTTTTACGGTTTTAGAAACTCGGTTAACTGCGATTAGTTTTTCCTGCAGTTCACCAGCTTGTTTTTCGATGTTTGACATCTTTAACTCCTACCTTAGAACTGTAGGCCAGCTTCGCGAGCAGCATCTGCTAGCGCCTGAACTCGACCATGATATTGGAAACCTGAACGATCAAATGAAACTTCTTTGATATCTTTCGCTAATGCACGTTCAGCAATTGCTTTACCAACCGCCGCCGCTGCATCTTTGTTTCCGGTGTATTTTAAACTTTCACTGATAGCTTTTTCTAATGTAGAAGCAGCTGCCAGTACTTCTGATCCGTTTGGTGCGATAATCTGCGCATAAATATGACGCGGAGTGCGGTGAACCACTAAGCGAGTTGCAAGTAGTTCATGCATCTTGCGACGCGCTTTAGTTGCACGACGGATACGAGCTGATTTCTTATCCATAGTGTTACCTTACTTTTTCTTAGCTTCTTTAGTACGCACAACTTCATCTGCGTAACGAACACCTTTACCTTTATAAGGCTCAGGACGACGATAAGCACGGATATCAGCAGCTACTTGTCCAATTAACTGTTTATCAGCACTTTTTAGCACGATTTCAGTTTGAGAAGGACATTCAGCTGTTACACCTGCAGGTAATTGATGTTCAATTGGATGTGAATATCCAAGAGATAAACCAATTGCATTACCTTTAACTTGTGCACGATAACCGACACCAACTAGCTGAAGTTTTTTAGTAAAACCTTCAGTAACACCAATAACCATTGCGTTAATCAATGCGCGAGCAGTACCTGCTTGAGCCCAAGCATCTGCAAAACCATCACGAGGAGCAAATTTAATTTGACCTTCTTCTTGATTAATCACAACCGCATTATTTATTGTGCGAGATAACTCGCCATTTTTACCTTTAATCGTAATTACCTGACCATTGAGTTTTACCTCTACGCCAGCAGGAACAACGACAGGTGCTTTTGCAACACGAGACATCTTTTTCTCCCTTACGCTACGTAGCAGATAATTTCACCACCAAGACCTGCTTGGCGTGCTGCACGATCAGTCATAACACCTTTAGAAGTAGAAACAACTGCGATACCTAGTCCAGCCATAACTTTTGGTAATTCATCTTTACGTTTATAAATACGTAAACCTGGACGGCTAACACGTTTGATACTTTCTACAACAGCTTTGCCTTGGAAATATTTTAAAGTAATTTCCAATTCTGGCTTAGTGTCACCAACAACTTTATAGTCCCCGATATAACCTTCTTCTTTTAGCACATTGGCAATAGCCACTTTCAGCTTAGAGGAAGGCATGGTGACTGCAACTTTATTCGCAGATTGACCGTTACGAATACGGGTCAACATATCTGCTATAGGATCTTGCATGCTCATCTATAACACTCCCCTGATTACCAACTTGCCTTTTTAAGACCAGGAATCTCACCACGCATGGCTGACTCACGAACCTTAATACGACTTAAACCAAACTTACGAAGGACGCCATGAGGACGACCAGTTTGACGACAACGACGACGTTGACGTGATGGACTAGAATCACGAGGAAGCGTTTGCAATTTAAGCACTGCATTCCAACGATCTTCATCTGATGCATTAAGATCAGAGATAATCGCTTTTAATTCTTGACGCTTTGCAAAATATTTTTCTGCTAGCTTTACGCGTTTTTTATCGCGTTCAATCATTGATTGTTTAGCCATTATGCCCTACCTTACTTACGAAATGGGAAGTTAAAGGCAGATAATAAAGCTCGGCCTTCTTCATCTGATTGTGCACTTGTTGTGATAGTAATATCTAAACCACGAACACGATCAACTTTATCATAATCGATTTCAGGGAAAACGATTTGCTCACGAACACCCATGCTATAGTTACCACGACCATCAAAAGATTTTGCGCTTAAACCACGAAAATCTCGAGTACGAGGAAGAGCAATATAAACTAGACGTTCAAAAAATTCCCACATACGTTCGCCACGTAAAGTGACTTTACAACCAATAGGATACCCTTGACGGATTTTAAAACCAGCAACTGATTTGCGTGCTTTAGTGACAAGCGGTTTTTGACCACTGATTGCAGCTAAATCTGCAACCGCATTATCTAATAATTTCTTATCAGTAATTGCTTCACCCACACCCATATTCAAGGTGATCTTTTCGATCCGAGGGACTTGCATGACAGATTTGTAGCCAAACTGTTCTTGCAGTTTATTTACTACCTGTGCTTTGTAGTAATCATGCAGTTTCGCCATCGTACACTCCAAATTACTTAATTGATTAATTCATTAGTAGACTTATAAAAACGGACTTTTTTACCGTCTTCAATACGAAAGCCTACGCGATCTGCTTTGCCTGTAGCTGGGTTGAAAATTGCTACGTTAGAAACATTAATTGCTGCTTCTTTTTCAACAATTCCACCTTCTTGATTTAATGCAGGTACTGGTTTTTGATGTTTTTTCACCAAATTAATACCTTCAACAATCACTTTTCCTGTAGACAAAACGCTTTTTACTTTACCGCGTTTACCTTTATCTTTACCGGTTAACACGATAACTTCATCTTCTCGACGGATTTTCGCTGCCATTACCCGCTCCTTACAGTACTTCTGGTGCTAATGAAATGATCTTCATAAACTTCTCAGAACGAAGTTCACGAGTGACCGGTCCAAAAATACGCGTACCAATCGGTTGCTCACTGTTATTATTTAAAATAACACAAGCATTACGATCGAAACGAATGACAGATCCATCAGGACGACGAACACCTTTTCTAGTGCGCACTACAACAGCTTTAAGCACATCACCTTTTTTAACTTTACCACGTGGAATTGCTTCTTTAATGGTAACTTTGATGATATCACCTACCGCTGCATAACGACGGTGCGATCCACCGAGAACCTTGATACACATTACGCTACGTGCGCCAGAGTTATCGGCAACATCTAGCCTAGTCTGTTCTTGGATCATTTTAATGCTCCGTATAAATAAATTATTGTCTAATCTACCTTCATCCACTTCAACTACCATGGATAAGAATAGACAACCAAAAAACCACTTACGTGAGGGCGGATAGTATAACACCACTCAAGTAAAATGGATAGCATATAATAAACGGCCACTCAGCCGTTTATTATATTATGTACAGTTTTTAATCAAAAAGATTAGATAACTGCTTTTTCAACGATTCGAACAAGAGTCCAAGATTTGGTTTTTGATAATGGACGACACTCTTTAATTTCTACAGTATCCCCAATACCACACTCGTTGTTTTCGTCATGTACATGCAATTTAGTCGTACGTTTAATGAACTTACCATATAACGGATGCTTCACTTTACGTTCTATAGCTACAGTAATAGATTTATCCATTTTGTCGCTAATAACACGACCTTGCTGAGTACGAATTTTTACTTCAGTAGTCATATTACGCACCCGCCTTCTCAGTTAATAATGTTTTAACACGTGCAATATTACGACGCACTTGTTTTAACATATGAGTCTGTGTTAACTGACCTCCAGCTAATTGCATACGTAAGTTAAATTGCTCACGTAATAAATTAAGAAGTTCAGTATTTAACTCTTCAACGCTTTTTTCGCGTAGCTCTTTTGCTTTCATTTACATCACCGTCTTAATCACAAAGGTGGTTTTAATTGGCAGTTTTGCAGCTGCCAACGCAAATGCTTCACGAGCAACTTCTTCCGGTACACCGTCCATTTCATAAAGGACTTTACCTGGTTGAATCTGCGCAACCCAGTATTCAACGTTACCCTTACCTTTACCCATACGCACCGCAAGTGGTTTTTCGGTAATTGGTTTATCAGGGAAAACTCGAATCCAGATTTTACCTTGACGCTTAACTGCACGAGTCATTGCACGACGTGCCGCTTCGATCTGGCGCGCAGTCAAACGACCACGACCTACAGCCTTAAGACCGAATGTACCGAAACTAACATCAGTACTTACAGCTAGACCACGATTGCGGCCCTTGTGCACTTTACGGAATTTTGTACGCTTTGGTTGTAACATCAGCGACGCTCCTTATTGTTTTCGGCCTTTGCGCTGCTTTTTCGGTTGAGCAGCAGGTTGTTTTTCTGCTTGTTCAACGGCAGCCATACCACCAAGGATCTCACCTTTGAAGATCCACACTTTAACACCAATAATACCATAGGTAGTTAATGCTTCAGACAATCCATAGTCGATGTCAGCACGTAATGTATGTAAAGGCACACGTCCTTCACGATACCATTCACTACGAGCAATTTCAGCGCCGCCTAAACGACCACTTACTTCAACTTTGATACCTTTAGCACCCGCTTTCATTGCGTTTTGTACCGCACGTTTCATCGCACGACGGAACATAACACGGCGTTCTAACTGAGAAGTAATGCTATCAGCAACTAATTTTGCGTCTAGTTCTGGTTTACGAACTTCGGCAATATTAATTTGTACTGCAACATCACGTTTCTCTTTTTTGTCTTTATATTTATTGACAATAGAAGCTACGGCATTACGTAATTTTTCAACGTCCTCACCTTTTTTACCAATCACAATACCCGGACGAGCAGTGTGAATAGTAATGCGAACGTTAGTTTCTGCTGAACGATCGATCACAATCTTAGAGATTGATGCTTGTGCTAATTCTTTGTTCAAGAATTGACGCACTCTAAAATCACTTTCTAAATTATCAGCGAATGTCTTTGTACCCGAATACCATGTAGATGTCCAAGGCTTGACAATGCCTAATCGGATACCATTTGGATTTACTTTTTGACCCATTGCTATTCTCCAGCCTAGCGATCTGAGACGATCACGGTGATGTGACTCGTACGCTTCAAAATTCGATCTGCGCGACCTTTCGCACGAGGCATAATACGCTTCATGGTTGGGCCTTCGTCTACGAAAATTTTCGCAACTTTTAGATCATCAATATCAGCACCATCGTTATGCTCTGCATTAGCAATAGCAGACTCTAATACTTTTTTAACAAGTACAGCCGCTTTTTTATTGGTGTACGTTAAAATATCTAGTGCCTGAGACACTTTCTTACCGCGAACAAGATCTGCAACTAAGCGAACTTTTTGTGCAGAAGAACGAGCGTGGCGGTACTTTGCAATTGTTTCCATCTCTTTCTCCTACTTATTTCTTCTTAGCTTTCTTATCAGCTGCGTGACCGCGATAAGTACGAGTCGGCGCGAATTCACCCAATTTATGACCAACCATTTCGTCGGAAACATAAACTGGAACGTGCTGACGACCATTATGGACAGCGATGGTCAATCCGATCATATTAGGAAAGATCGTTGAACGACGGGACCAAGTACGAATTGGTTTCTTGTCCCCGCTTTCCACCGCTTTCTCTACCTTCTTCAGCAAGTGTAGGTCAATGAAAGGACCCTTCTTGAGAGAACGTGGCATAGCTAATCCTCTATATTAATTATTTCTTATTGCGACGGCGAACAATATACTTATCAGTACGTTTGTTGCTACGCGTTTTCAATCCTTTGGCTTTTTGACCCCATGGAGACACAGGATGTTTACCAAAGTTACGACCTTCACCACCACCATGTGGATGGTCTACCGGGTTCATTGCTGTACCGCGAACAGTAGGACGAACACCACGCCAACGCGTTGCACCCGCTTTACCTAATACACGAAGCATATGCTCTGAATTACCCACTTCACCAATAGTAGCACGGCAATCAGATAATACTTTACGCATTTCACCTGAACGCAAACGCAATGTTACATATGCACCATCACGCGCAACGATTTGAACATAACTACCAGCAGAGCGAGCAAGTTGTCCGCCTTTACCTGGTTTCATTTCAATATTATGCACGGTAGAACCGACTGGGATGTTGCGCATAGGTAAACAGTTACCTGTTTTAATTGATGCGTCAACGCCAGATTGGATCTGATCACCTGCTTTTAAGCCTTTAGGCGCTAAAATATAACGACGTTCACCGTCTTTATATAAAACTAATGCAATATTTGCACTACGATTCGGATCGTATTCCAAACGTTCAACAACTGCTGGAATACCATCTTTATTGCGCTTAAAGTCGACAATACGATAATGTTGTTTATGACCACCACCAATATGACGGGTAGTGATTCGACCATTATTATTGCGACCACCAGTTTTGCTTTTTGAATCAAGCAACGGTGCATAAGGCTTACCTTTATGCAACTCTGGGTTAACCACTTTAACAACGTGGCGACGACCCGGAGATGTAGGTTTACACTTAACAACTGCCATTGTTCTTACTCCTCCGAATTACTCAGCGACGCCAGCAAGGTCTAAATTTTGACCTTCTGCTAAAGTAACGTAAGCTTTTTTCCAGTCGCTACGGCGACCGATTTGTTGACCACGACGTTTAACTTTACCTTTAACAACAAGGGTATTAACGTCATCTACTTTAACTTCAAATAGTTGTTCAACTGCGGCTTTAATCTCTCTCTTAGTAGCATCTTTAGCAACTTTCAATACTAATGTATTTGTTTTTTCCATTGAAATAGATGCTTTTTCAGAAACATGTGGTGCTCGCAGGACTTTAAGCAGACGCTCTTCACGAATCATGCTAACATCTCCTCTACTTGTTTAACGGCATCAACAGTGATAACCACTTTGTCAAATGCAATCAAACTAACTGGATCAATACCTGCCACATCACGCACATCAACTTTATGCAAGTTACGTGCTGCTAAGAAAAGATTTTCATCAACTTCAGAAGCGATAATAAGAACATCGTTAAGGTTCATATCACTTAATTTCTGAGTTAATAATTTAGTCTTAGGTGCTTCAACAGTAAATGTTTCAACCACAACTAAACGTTCTTGACGCACTAATTCAGAGAAAATACTCTTTAATGCACCACGATACATTTTACGGTTAACTTTTTGGCTATGATCTTGCGGTTTTGCTGCAAATGTTACACCACCACTGCGCCAAATTGGGCTCTTAACAGAACCTGAACGAGCACGACCTGTGCCTTTTTGACGCCATGGTTTTTTGCCTGAACCAGCGATTTCTGCACGAGTTTTTTGTGCGCGTGAGCCTTGACGAGCAGCAGATGCATAAGCAACAACTACTTGGTGAACTAACGCTTCATTAAACTCACGTCCGAAGGTAGTTTCGGAAACAGAAAGCGCTTGCGCGTCTTTTACTACTAATTCCATCTCTATCTCCTCGACGTTAAGCCTTGATTGCCGGTTTAACAATTACGTCACTATTGATTGCGCCAGGAACTGCACCTTTAATTAATAAAAGATTACGTTCAGCATCAACACGCACAATATCTAAGTTTTGAACGGTTACACGTTCATTACCTAGGTGACCTGCCATTTTACGACCTTTAAACACTTTACCCGGAGTTTGGTTTTGACCAATAGAGCCATGACCACGGTGTGCCAAAGAGTTACCATGAGTTGCATCTTGAGTACGGAAATTCCAACGCTTAGTGACGCCAGCAAAACCTTTACCTTTAGATGTTCCAGTAACATCAACTTTTTTAACGTCTGTGAAAATATCAACGTTAATACTTTGACCTACAGCAAATTCGCCTTCTTCAAAACGGAATTCCCATAGACCACGACCAGCTTCAACGCCAGCCTTAGCGAAATGACCTGCTTCAGGTTTGTTTACGCGGCTTGCTTTTTTACTGCCAGTAGTAACCTGAATAGCTTGATAACCATCATTCTCAAGGGTTTTTACTTGAGTAATACGGTTGCTTTGAACTTCTACTACGGTGACAGGAATAGAAACACCTTCTTCAGTGAAGATACGTGTCATTCCTACTTTACGACCGATTAAACCAATCATTGTTTCGACCTCTCAATCATTCAGCTTAGGATTAACCTAAACTGATCTGCACATCAACACCGGCAGCAAGATCTAGACGCATTAAAGCATCAACTGTTTTTTCAGTTGGCTCAACGATATCAACTAGACGTTTATGAGTGCGAATCTCGTATTGATCACGCGCATCTTTATTAACGTGCGGAGAAATCAATACAGTAAAACGCTCTTTGCGTGTCGGTAATGGAATAGGACCACGAACTTGCGCACCAGTGCGCTTCGCAGTTTCTACAATTTCAGCAGTTGATTGATCAATCAAACGATGATCAAACGCTTTTAACCGGATACGGATTCTTTGGTTCGACATGAGACCAGAGCTCCATTATTTAAAAGTTATAACAAAAGACTACTCCTCTTTCCCTGTTTCGATTGACAGGAGAGTGTAATCCGTTCTTTTTCGTAACCCCCAAATCGGGAGTATTGTTGATATAATTAGCTATTTTCTACATAACGATTATATCTTTTTATCATTTGCTTATATAAAGGCAATAAACAAAGTGGATGGATTATACCCCTTTAGTTAACTAACGGCAAGAAATAAATACAGATATTTGGGTTTAAAGATAAAGCGTTTTTTCTGGTTATTGATTTACAAACATCAAATTTCAATCAAATAACCAGATTTAAGATTAATTTTTATAGTGAACTATAATGGGTATCATTCGTCATTATGATAGCAAGTTAATGATCTTCTTTGGCGTGATTAAGGCTATATCTTGGAATCTCAACCTCTAGATCTTGATTCGTGACGCGAGCTTGGCAACTTAAACGGCTATGAGGTTCAACACCCCACGCTTTGTCTAGCATGTCATCTTCCTGCTCATCACTTTCTTCTAGAGAATCGAACCCTTTGCGAACAATACAGTGGCATGTAGAACAAGCACATGACATTTCACACGCATGCTCAATTTCAATATCATTGCGCAATGCCACTTCTAAAATAGATTCGCCTTCTTGCGCCTCAACAGTTTTTCCATCTGGGCAAAGATCGGCATTCGGTAAAAAAGTAATTTTTGGCATAATAATCTCGTTAGTTAAATATCATCAACTCTATGACCAGTTAAAGCATGACGAATAGACCTGTCCATTCGCTTGGCAGCAAAATCTTGTGTCAGGTTATCAACAATTTTTATTTGCTTTTCAATTGCGTAACTATTATCTGATTCACTCGCTACTTGTAATTGATGCTTAGCTGCTAAAATCAGGCTCAATTCCTTTTCATTTAATAAGTCAGCATCTTTATCTAAAGCGCTTTGTAAGCTTTCAAGTACTCTAGCTGCCTCAACTTTTTGTTCAGCAAGCATTCGAATCTGTTTATCTTGCTCTGCATTACTGATTGAATCTTGAATCATATCAGCAATTTCATTATCAGTTAATCCATATGAAGGTTTTACTTGGATAGTGGCTTCAATACCCGTTGATTTTTCCATTGCTGTAACATTTAATAAACCATCGGCATCAACTTGAAAAGTCACCCTAATGTGCGCACCACCGGCTGGCATTGGTGGAATACCTTGCAATGTAAAACGAGCCAACGATCGACAGTCAGCGACACTTTCACGTTCTCCTTGTAAAACATGAATCATCATCGCAGTTTGACCATCTTTAAAAGTGGTAAACTCTTGAGCCCTTGCACACGGAATCGTACTATTACGTGGAATGATTTTTTCAACCAATTCGCCCATGATTTCAATGCCTAACGACAATGGGATCACATCAAGCAATAACATATCCGAATCAGGTTTATTTCCAACCAAAATATCAGCTTGAATAGCTGCACCAATGGCAACTACTTTATCAGGATCAATAGATGTTAACGGATGTGTTTTGAAATAATGTCCCACTGATTGCCGTACTAATGGCACGCGAGTAGAGCCACCAACCATAACAACTTCAACCACTTCATCCACACTAATCTCTGCATCTTTTAACGCTCGGCGACAAACGGCCAAAGTACGTTTAACCAATGGCTCAATTAATTGTTGAAATTGCTGGCGGGTAATAGTCAATGACTGATTATCAAGCGACAATACAGCCGAATCTTGACGACTCAGTAAAATCTTTATTTCAGTCGCTTGGTTACTGATTTTTTGATTAATATAAGGATCTATATTATTAACTAACCCTAATTCCCTCTTTATATAGTCAGCCAATAACCGATCAAAATCATCACCACCAAGTGCAGAATCACCACCGGTTGCTAGGACTTCAAAAACACCTTTATTTAAGCGCAAAATAGAAATATCAAAAGTACCACCACCTAAATCATAAACAGCGATAACACCTTCTTTTCCTGAATCTAAACCATAGGCAATAGCAGCAGCTGTGGGCTCATTGAGTAAACGCAATACATGCAAGCCAGCTAACTTTGCAGCATCTTTCGTTGCTTGCCGTTGTGCATCATCAAAATAAGCTGGCACAGTAATAACTACACCATCAATTTCACCTTGCAAACTCTCTTTTGCCCGCTCAGATAAAGCGGTGAGAATTTCTGATGAAACTTGTATCGGATTGACTTGAACATTAGACAAGTTTAATAAAGGAACACCATTTTCAGTTTGCGAAAAAGTATAAGGAAAATACGATAAATCTATATCAGATAAACTTCGCCCCATTAATCGCTTAATAGAACTGACAGTATTTTGCGGATCATTAACGGCATTGTCTTTAGCATTTTTTCCAATTGTAATAATAGGGTTATCATCATAATCAACACCATAATGCACAACGGATGGTAACAGTAAATTACCTTCTAAATCAGGTAATACCTCTGCTTTTCCGCTTCGAACCGTCGCTACTAATGAATTCGTTGTACCAAGATCAATCCCCACCGCAAGGCGACGCTGATGTGGTAGTGGAGTTTGCCCTGGTTCACTGATCTGTAATAATACCATTTAATCTATCTCTATCGATACGTTACTTATTTTAAATTATAAATCAAATTGCTTTTCTTGTAACTTTTCGATTTGTTCAATCAACCTAGCAAGATAGCGGATTTTATAGATCTGATTAAGTGCAGTTGACCAATCTTGATTAGCAATAAATTGTAATAATCCGTTATAAACAATATTCTGTCGCGCAACAACCTCAGCTTGAAAATCATCTAATAATTCAAAATTCCCTTTACTCTCGATTTCATCAAGCCTTTCACGTAAAACAAATTGCTCCATTAAAAAATCGACATCATGAATAATATTTTGTTCAGTTGCCACATCAAAACCTTGTAGAGATAAAAAATACTCGGCAGCTTTGATTGGATTTTTTAACGTATGGTAACCATCATTAATGGTTGCTGATTTTTGAACAATTGCCACTTTATCATTATCGGTTGCAACGGCAAAATTATCTGGGTGATATTGCCTTTGCAATTGTTGATAACAAGTCGTTAGCTCAGCGGTATTCACCGGTAATTGAACCGGCAAATTAAATAGCTCAAAGTAATTAACCATAGTTATTGTGTCCAATTACACATTAAAGCTTTCACCGCAACCGCATTCGTGTTGCACATTAGGATTATTAAACTTGAAACCTTCGTTTAATCCTTCTTTAACAAAATCAAGTTCAGTGCCATCAATATAGACTAAGCTCTTTTTATCCACGATAACTTTGACTTGTTTGTCTTCAAAGACACTATCATCATCATTAATCACATCGGCAAACTCTAAAACATACGCCATACCAGAACAACCGGATGTTTTAACACCTAATCGTAACCCAATACCTTTTCCTCGATTGGCAAGGAAAGCTTGGACACGATCAGCTGCGCTATTAGTCAATGTGATTGCCATTAGCGTTGTCCTTTTTTGGTTTTATAGTCTTCAATAGCTGCTTTAATTGCATCTTCCGCTAGTATCGAACAATGGATTTTTACTGGAGGTAAAGCAAGCTCCTTAGCAATATCCGTATTTTTGATCGCTCCTGCTTCGTCTAATGATTTACCTTTTATCCATTCTGTAACCAAGGAACTTGATGCAATTGCACTACCACAACCATAAGTTTTGAACTTAGCATCTTCAATAATCCCATTATCATTCACTTTGATTTGTAGACGCATCACATCGCCACACGCTGGCGCGCCAACCATACCGCTACCAACATTAGGATCATTTTGATCAAATGAACCAACATTACGTGGGTTTTCATAATGATCAACGACTTTTTCACTATATGCCATAATTTACTCCTAATTTTAATGTGCTGACCATTTAATTTTTGTTAAATCAATGCCATCTTTAAACATTTCCCAAAGTGGCGATAAATCTCTTAATTTTCCAATAGATTCTTTAATTAATTTAATAACATAATCAATTTCTTCTTCTTTGGTAAAACGGCCTATAGAAAAACGAATTGAACTATGCGCAAGCTCATCATTCAGACCTAATGCTCGAAGTACATAAGAGGGTTCCAAACTTGCAGATGTACAAGCTGAACCAGATGAAACGGCTAAATCTTTTAAAGCCATCATCAATGATTCACCTTCAATATAAGCAAAGCTCACATTTAAAATATTTGGCACACTATGTTCTAAAGATCCATTAAGATAGACTTCTTCAATATCTTTTAAACCATTCCATAAACGGTTTTTTAGGGCTAATAAGCGTGGCATTTCGGTTGCCATCTCTTCTTTAGCAATACGATATGCTTCGCCCATCCCTACAATTTGGTGTACAGGTAAAGTACCTGAGCGCATCCCACGTTCATGGCCACCACCGTGTATTTGTGCTTCAATGCGCACACGTGGTTTGCGTCTTACATAAAGCCCACCAATACCTTTTGGCCCATAAATCTTATGACCCGAAAATGACATTAAATCAACTTTTAAGTTGGTCACATCAATGGGCAATTTACCAACCGATTGTGTTGCATCAACATGAAAAACAATGCCTCGCTCACGACACATCTCACCAATTTTTTCAATGTCTTGTATTACACCTGTTTCGTTATTAACATGCATAATTGATACAACGGTTGTATCACTGCGCATTGCTGCTGCAAGTTTATCTAGATCGAGTATACCATTAGATTCTGGTGCTAAATAAGTCACTTCATAACCTTCTCGCTCAAGTTGGCGACAAGTATCAAGCACAGCCTTGTGCTCAGTTTTACAAGTAATAATGTGCTTACCTTTGGCTTGATTAAAATGAGCAGCACCTTTGATTGCTAAATTATCGGCTTCAGTTGCACCTGACGTAAAAACGATTTCACGAGAATCTGCTCCGATAAGATCGGCAATTTGATTACGTGCAATATCAACGGCTTCTTCCGCTTGCCAACCAAATTTATGGGAACGAGATGCTGGATTACCAAATATACCGTCTGGCGTTAAATATTGCATCATTTTTTCAGCAACTCTAGGATCTACGGGCGTTGTCGCTGCGTAATCCATATAAATAGGTAGTTTCATTAAGTACTCCCAATGACAAATTCTGTATTGTATATTGTATTTTATTAATTAATTTGAACGTGTTGTATATTACTTTGTCGACTAGCTACGGCTTTAACTTCTTTATTATTAACTAGTTCACTCAATGTAATGCTCGTTAAAAAGTCCTCAATTCGTTCACTTAAATCATTCCATAGTGTATGAGTTAAACACCTAACACCGCCTTGGCATCCATCTTGCCCGTGACATTTTGTTGCATGCACTGTCTCATCGACAGCTTTAACAATTGAACTAATAGCAATTTGATCCATAGAACGGCTCAGTATATAACCACCGCCAGGACCTCTGACACTCTGAACCAAACCATTTTTTCGTAATCGAGCAAACAATTGTTCCAGATAAGAAAGTGAAATTTCTTGACGCTCTGAAATATCAGCAAGTGATACCGGTCCTGAATCAGCGTGTAGAGCAACATCAAGCATTGCCGTCACCGCATATCGTCCTTTTGATGTCAGTTTCATTGATTATTCCCCTATATTTGTTAACGCTTATTGTATATATCCTCTTAATTTAGTCAAGTATTTAGTTGAGTGTTTTAGTAGGAATTAAGCGGTAGTTCATCATCGACGAATCATAGCTTAATATGCTAATCTAATAAAAATGAATTCTCATAGGGGGTTAAAGGATGAAATTAGTTTTACGTTATTTTTTAATAATAAGCCTACTGTTCACAAGTAACACTTACGCGACTGATTCTCAACAGGCGCTGCGAGAACATTATCAAAGATGGCTTAATTCTTATCAATCACTGACTTTTGAAGAACAGCAAACATTGCTCACTGCCATAAAAGATTATCCATTGTACCCTTATGCTGCCATACAGTTTTTTCAGAATAATATTAGATTAGTTTCACCACAAATGGTAAGTGATTTTGTCAAAAAATATAATGACTTTCCGCTAACCGCTACATTAACGCAAACTTATCTAACGGAATTAAGCAATCGTCAAGATTGGAATACAATCGTTTCATTTCCCAAAGATAATTCCACACTCTCTAATTGTCGCTATCAATATGCATTGCTACAGCAAGGAAATAACGAGGCGGCCTTTAGTGCTATTGAATCGCTTTGGATGACCGGTAAAGAACTTCCTTCTGCATGCGATCCATTACTCGACGCATGGGCTCAAGCAGGTAAGCGAACAGCTAATTTAGTACTATTACGTATTGAACTGGCTATTGAAGCAAATAATTTAAAATTAGCCAGACATCTAGCTAACTTACTTGATGACAACTACAAAACAACCAAAAATCATTTACTTGCTGTACTTGATAATCCTAAAAAATTAGAAGCTTTTTCAAAAAATATTAAAGCTAGCCCTTTCACTAAAAAGATCGTTCTAGCATCATTTTCTCGCTTAGTAAAAGCAGATAGCAACTTAGCGGCATCGTTATTGCCAAAACTGGTTACACAGCAAACGTTAAGTGAAGCTGAGCAAATTGCATTACAAAAGAGTTTGGCTAACAACTACTTTAAAGATTCTGCAACTGATGAACAAATTAAATGGCGTGATAACTATATTGCCAAATATCATGATACAACATTAGTCGAAAAGCGCATCCGCCTTGCTATCGATGCCTATAACTTTACTGACATTGCCCATTGGCTAGCACAATTATCGCCGGAAGATAAATTGAAAGAAGAATGGCAATATTGGCAAGCTCGAGTATTACTCAATAAAAATCAAAAAAATGAAGCTAACCAAATTTTACAAACACTAACAACCAAACGTGGATTTTATGGTATGGTAAGTGCACAAACACTTAATCAACCTTATTCGCTCAATAACCAATCTAAAAAGATTACACCATCTGAAATATCAACACTAAAAACCAAATATGATAATCAACCCTATGTAAAAAGAATTAACGAATTATATTATTTTGGTATGGTATCAGAATCAAGCAACGAATGGCGATATATGTTAAATAAACAAACCAACAAAAATGAATATTTAGCATTAGCTCAATATGCCTTACAAAAAGGCTGGGGTGATCTTAGTATTCAAGCAACCATTGTTGGTAAGCTTTGGAATAACTGGACTGAACGTTTACCGATTATGTACAAGGACTTATATAACAATGCATTAAAAGATAAAGCGATTGCGTTATCTTATGCTTTAGCTATTTCTCGTCAAGAAAGTGCGCTGGATACCACTGCCAAATCCCCTGCCGGCGCCCGCGGACTTATGCAATTAATGCCAGCGACAGCAAAAGAAACCGCTAAAAAAGTTAATTCAGTCACTTATGTTTCATCGGGACAATTGTTTGATCCTAAAACGAATATAGAATTAGGTACTTCCTATTTAAACACTGTTTATCAACAAAATGAAAATAATCGTATATTGTCTTCAGCAGCTTATAATGCAGGCCCTAATCGTGTAAAAAGATGGCTTAATAATAGTCATGGAAAACTGGATGCTATTGCATTTATTGATAGCATACCGTTTACCGAAACGCGTAATTATGTGAAAAATGTATTGGTATATGATTACATTTACCAAATAATCTTAGGGCAAAAAAATGTCAATATTCTTAATTCAAATGAATTTAATAAACAATATTAATGGTGATTATAATGAAAACTAACGAATGGAAACAGACAGTTGCAATATTACACCAAGCATTTAACGATGGTTATTCACTTGATATATTAAAATTATTAATGACCGCTGATGAACGCGATGCTTTAATTACTCGCGTCAAAATTGTACATTCATTACTTGATGGTTCAATCAATCAACGTCAACTAAAAGAGCAACTTGGGATAGGAATTGCAACTGTAACACGTGGATCGAACAGTCTAAAAGAAGTAACCCCAGAATTCAAAAAATGGTTAGAAGATATCTTTTTAAATTCAAATAATTAAATACATCAGTCAATATCTATTAACCGATTTTTATATCACACTATACTATAAATTGGATTGGATATTGACTTCACTTTCAGTAACAACCGGCACACAATAATCACACTCCATACGTGTGATATCCTTAACCGATTCGGCGGTGCCATCATGATGGTTATGATGAATTTCAATTACACAACTAGAGCTACGTAAACGCACTTTTAATGCTGGCATAGCGGCTAAATGCACTTGCGAAATAAAATCACTAAACTCATCAGGAGAGCCAATATATTTAAAACAAAGATACAAACCACCTTCACTCACAACCTGTTCAATACCTTCAAGATTATTATTATGATCTAAAGCAATGGTATAAAAAAGCTCTTGTTCATTAGCATTCTCTTTGCTTTTCAATATACGACTAAAAGCATAAATTTTATCTGGTAGATTTTCACATTTATGATTACAGCGGGATATATAATTATAAAAAAATTGCGATCTTAGTTTATTTTCTTCATCTAATAATTGGCTCAAATTACAATTATTCTTAAAGGTAATACCCCAAAAAGTTTGTTTTGGCATATTAATAAATTTTGGTTCAGGCAATGAAAGCCTGTTTTTATTGAGCTCAATAGCTGGTGTTAGCCCTGTAGGATCCCAAAACTCCCCTCGCCGGTAGCTTGCTGGGGTTTCATTAAATTGTTTTTTAAAAGATCGGGTAAATGTTTGCTGGGAGTCAAAACGATATTGCATTGCAATATCTAAAATCGGTTTACTTGTCATACGTAAAGCAAGTGCAGCATACGTTAAACGGCGATGACGAATATAAGTACCAAGAACTTGGCCTGTGACTTCTTTAAACATACGTTGTAAATGCCACTTTGAATAACCTGATTTTTGTGCAACATGATCAATAGATAATGGTTGTTCCAAATTTTTTTCAATCCAAACGATAAGATCTGAAATAATACTCACTTGATTCATATAACCCCATCAGAATATCAAATGGCAAACGTCATCCGATTATGACTTAATCCCAGCAATAAGCAAGGCTTAAATAAAAATTATTTTCTTCATTTTTAGCAAAAAGAATGCGCTCCAGCTTGATGTTCAGTAATATCTTTTACACCAGCAAGTTCAGGAAACTCTGCCATTAATTGTTTTTCGATACCTTCTTTCAAAGTGTAATCAACCATTGAACAACCATTACATCCACCGCCAAATTGCAATATAACATAATTATCGTCGGTCAACTCAACTAAACTCACATGCCCGCCATGGCTGGCTAACTGAGGATTAACCTGCGCTTGAATTGCATAATTAACACGTTCAATAAGTGGTGCATCATCAGCCACTTTTTTCATTTTTGAATTTGGTGCTTTTAATGTTAACTGCGAACCTAACTCATCAGTCACATAATCAATAACCGTTTCCTCTAAAAATGGTGCACTCATTTCATCAATATAAACAGAAAAATCAGCAAACTTTTCTTCTATGTCGCTATCTTCTACAGTATCAGCCGGACAATACGAAACACCACATTCTGCGCTTGGCGTACCGGGATTCATAACAAAGACCCGAATTTGTGTTCCTTCAGGTTGATTAGCAAGCAATTTTTTAAAATGCTGTTGAGCTGACTCAGAAATAGTGATAATAGACATAATCCCTCACTTTAATGTAATTAGGTAATAAACAGACCTAATATCATTGATAATAATAGTTGACTAACTTTCTTGGTTATTATAGGGGTTGTTCAGGATTTTACAATACTGTACGACATAAACAAACTACATGAACACTTGTTGCACCACATTTTTTTAGTTGCTGACTAATGGCATTAATCGTATTACCAGTTGTAACGATATCGTCAATAAGCATGACCGATTTGTGAGAAAGATCTTGGTGGCACATAAAAAGTGTTTCGACATTCGCGATTCGTTCGGTAAGCGATAGATTTTTTTGATCTTGCATAGTTGGCTGTCGAGATAACAAATAAGGAGAAAAATCACGATTTAACCATCTTGCAATCGGTTTTGCTAATAACTCAGCTTGATTAAAACCACGAGACCAATAACGAATATGGTGCAATGGCACACAAGTGACCAAATCAGGTTTAATTAAAGCATCGACTTCTCGCCGTTGATACCAAGCTAAAAACATCAATCTTGCCAATGCCGTATTCAGTTCAATTTTTCTATAGAACTTTAAATGATGAATCAATTTTTTTAGTGGATTAATATATTCAGAAACAGCAATAAGCTCATCCCAGTATGGTTTCTTTGCACGGCACCGATAACATATATCTGTCGATAAAGAATGCGGCAAACAGCACTGATGACAGACCTTATTAAATTTAGGTAAATTTTTAACGCATTGACAACAAATACCCTGATGAGGCAAAGATAAAGGCATATCACACAAAATACACCGCATAGGATCCTATATACTTATTGGTAAAAAAGTTTCAGGTAACATGACGTTGCAATATAAAAACTAAATTCATAAAAACCATTTTTTATAACTCCTGACTTTTGCTTTTCTTATCAAGCAAGACCAATATAATAAGCAAATTCATCTTATAACTGCACACAATTAAATACTTCTACGATCGACAACACAAAAAATTATCTGATTTTTCATAATAGTTATTTATAATAATCAAATATTCGGTATAATCAGCCTCCCTCCTAGGTTCAAGGAATTAATATATGAAAAAAATCAAACTATTATTTATTACAATATTACTAACTTTGCTTTCTACTGTTGCTTTAGCAGACACCAAAGTATTATTACAAACCAGCATGGGCGACATTGAAATTGAACTAGATAGCGAACATGCCCCAATTACCACTAAAAATTTTCTTGATTATGTCAATAGTGGCTTCTATGAGAATTTAACTTTCCATCGCGTCATTCCTGGATTTATGATTCAAGGTGGTGGTGCTGATGATCAACTCAAATTCAAAGACAATAACCCACCCATTAAAAATGAAGCAGATAACGGCTTAAAAAATGATCGCGGCACCATTGCAATGGCAAGAACCAGTGAAGTAAATAGTGCAACTAGCCAATTTTTTATCAACGTAGTCAATAATGATTTTCTTAATTACCAATCTCCAGAAAGGTACGGTTATGCGGTGTTTGGTAAAGTGATTAAAGGTATGGAGGTTGTTGACAAAATTGTTAATGTACCAACTAAACGTATGGGTCCACATAGAGATGTTCCTGTTGAACCAATTTATATTAAAAAAGTTGCTGTTATTAAAAATAACTAAACAATATTTACTTATTTAAAAAAAAATAAAAAACCACTTTTTCAAGTGGTTTTTTCAGTATTATTTAAGCTGACAAAGTAAATTAGCAATTGTCCTCACCCCAATTCCCGTTGCGCCTGTTGCCCATAATGCTGTAGCGCTTTTACGGAATGTTGCGGAGCAATCAACATGTAACCAGTTTTGTTGATAGTTTTTAATAAAATGTGATAAAAAAGCTGCGGCAGTACTCGCACCAGCGGTATTCGGTAAACCTGAATTTGCCATATCGGCAAACGATGACGGAAATTGAGAACGGTGAAATTCGGCTAATGGTAATCGCCAGAAAGCTTCATGTTCCATATCGCTACTCACTAACAGTTGATTAGCGAAGCTATCGTCAAAAGAGAGCAAGGATTGATAATCGTTCCCCACTGCAATTTTAGCAGCACCTGTTAACGTTGCGCAGTCAATAATATAATGAGGTTTGTCATTATCAGCACAAATCAGGCCATCCGCTAATACTAAACGCCCTTCGGCATCGGTGTTATCAACTTCAACTGTTTTACCATTACGATAACGAATAATATCACCAAGTTTAAAGGCTTTGCCACTGACTAAATTATCGGCACAACATAAATAGAGTTTGATCCGATGATGTAGCCCTCGTGCAATCGCTAGCGCTAAAGCTCCCGTTACTAATGCAGCACCGCCCATATCTGAACGCATTGATTCCATAAAGCTACTTGGTTTTAAACTATAACCGCCCGAATCAAACGTAATCCCCTTGCCAACTAAACAAGCAGTAATCGGTGCGTTAGGGTCTTTAGTGGGATTATAATCAAGCTCAAGTAACGCAGCCGGCCTATCTGACCCCTTACCTACCGTATAAATCCCCATATAATCGCGCTCTTTTAAAGCCTCACCTGAAATGATGTTATAAGTGATATCAGCTGAATAGGCACTGACCAATTTTGCACTTTGTGTTGCTAGTGCTAACGGACTTAATGTTTCGGCTTGCTCATTAACAATGTCCCGACACCAATCAATAATCGCTAAGCGATGTTTTAATTCTTGCTTATCTTTGCTATTGAGTTTTGGCCAAGTTACCTTGGTGCTTTTTTTGGCATTACGATAACCTAACCAAAAATGCCAACAAGCCTCAAGATCCCAGTTTTCGCCACTTAGTTTAACCAAATTTATTCCTTGCTGATCAAGTTTTCTTCCCGCACGTTGAATCGCCCCTAAGCGATGCTCCGGTTTATAGTGAATAGTAATTGTATCGTTCGAAAAACTCAGCAGTGCATCTTTTCCCCATTGCGTTGGCGCAGCTTTATCAGACAGTAAAACAGATAACATGGACATAATAAGTACCTTAAATCATTCGTAATAATAGAAACAGTGGCTTAATTCTAATCAGAAACATGTTAATATAGCAAGTAAAGTTAAATATAATTAAGGGGTAGTCATGACGTGTGTTGTACCAATAAAAAATGGAGTTAATTTTCGTGATTTAGGTGGAATCAAAACAACCGATGGACGTCAAATTCGATCGGGTCTGCTATATCGCTCAGGTGCATTCTCACTGATCACGCCAGAAGAGCAATCTTTTTTATCTGATGAGTTAAATCTACACTATATTTTAGACTATCGTGATCACGATGAAATTACCCGACACCCAGATAGATTATGGCAAAACACTCATTATATTAACGTACCTGCTAACCCTTTAAGCGATACGGTCACCGCAAGTTTAACAAGTGACTTAAGCAATCACACCCAAACACTGAAAAAAAATGCACCATTTGATTTTATGGTTAAGCTATACCAGCTTCTACCATTTAAAAACCCAGCATACCAAAAACTTTCGTCAATCTTACTGAACTCACAAGGTAAACCATTAGTGCAACATTGTGCAGTGGGTAAAGATCGTACCGGTGTTGGTGTCGCATTAACGTTATTTGCTTTAGGTGTGAGTGAAGAAGCTATCATGCAAGATTATTTACTGACTGAACAGCTATTGGCAGATTATCGTGAAAATCTATTACGCCAATACCAACATAAAGTGACTCCTGAGGAGTTTGAAAACCGCAAATTAATTTTTGCCGCCAAAAAAGAGTATTTAACAGCCGCATTTGACGCAATTAAAACGCGTTATGATACCATTGATGATTGGTTATCACAGGAATATCAATTAAATGAAAACAATAGAAAAAAAATCCAAGATATCTATTTAGTTTAATAAATAGCAATGCTTTATTTTACCCTAATAGCCTAATAGATAGTAGCAAAACGCTATATTAAGATAACAAAATCAATTTAGAAATCGGTTGATTACTATTTACAGATAGATGAACATCGCCTACTTGACGATATTGATAATGAAAGTCTTGCCCAAAAGGAGCTATAATCATCTGCTGGTTTAAGTCAACTTTAACCGATTTTATTTGCCAAACCCCTTTGGCATACAGTTTTAATGCCGACTCTTTCAATGTCCATAATTGCCAAAAAGCTCTTAATGTATCATCTTGCTTAATCATCCATTGAAACTCATCATCCGCAAAAAAGTTTTTAGCCACATTTAGATAATTTTTACGTGGGCGCGCCACTTCAATATCTAAACCAACCTTATCTGTTAACGAAATTGCGACAGCCACCCAATCTTGGCTATGGCTAATATTAAAATCGGGTAGCGGTTGCTGTAAAAAACAAGGACGTCCATTATCACCAACTTTAATAGCGGGTAACTCCGAAATATCACAATACAGTTTAAGTAAGCTAGCCAATATTGAACGACAAACTAAAAACTGTTTTTTGCGTTGACCATGTAATTTATTGGCTTCATCAAGAAGCTGGGGTGACAACAGTGAAACATCAATGTCGGCATCATTAAGATTAGCGAGTTGAACTATAAGCATAATCGGAACGAGAATATTAATAAAATTTATTTTTTACTATTTTAACAGCATGCTATGCTAACTGTTATCAAAATTAATCAAAATACCAACATTAATAAATAGCAGCAAAGGTGTCTTATCATGTCATTACCAACAAAATTAGTTCATGCAGGACGTAAAAAGCGATATACACAAGGTGCGGTTAATTCGGTTATTCAACGTGCATCATCACTGGTTTTTGATTCTATTGAAGCCCAAAAAGAGGCCACAAAAAATCGTGCTAATGGTGCATTATTCTATGGACGTCGTGGTACATTGACCCATTTTGCGCTACAAGATGCGCTGGTTGACATTGAAGGAGGAGCAGGTTGCTATCTCTACCCTTGTGGCGCAGCTGCGATCGCTAATGCCATTTTAGCTTTTGTGAAAACTGGCGATCATATTTTAGTATCAGAAGCCGTTTACGAACCCACTCAAGATTTTTGCCAACACATTTTAAAAGATTTTGGTGTTCAAACCGATTACTTCTCGCCATTAATTGGTCGCTATATCACAAATCATATTAAGCCAAATACTAAAGTCGTGTTTCTTGAATCGCCAAGTTCAATAACCATGGAAGTTCAAGACATACCTGCCATTGTGAAAGCCATTCGCAGTGTTAATCCTGAAATCATCATTATGATAGATAACACATGGAGCGCCGGGATTTTATTTAAAGCGTTAGAGCATGATATTGATATTTCAATACAAGCCGGTACCAAATACCTGATCGGTCATTCGGATGCTATGATAGGTACCGCGGTTGCTAACGAGCGCTGTTGGGAAACTTTGCGCGAACGTTCTTACTTAATGGGACAAATGTGTGATGCGGATACCGCCTATATGGCTGCACGCGGTTTACGCACATTAGCAATAAGATTAAAACAGCATCACGAAAGCGGTTTAAAAGTAGCAAAATGGTTAGCCAGTCACCCAAAAGTAGCGACCGTCAATCACCCTGCATTAGAAAGTTGTAAAGGACACGAATTTTTTAAACGTGACTTTTCGGGCGCAAGTGGCTTATTTTCATTTATACTCAAAGAACGATTAACAGACGTACAATTATCTGAATTTATTGATCATTTAACTTACTTCTCAATGGCCTATTCATGGGGTGGGTTTGAGTCATTAATTTTAGCTAATCAACCCGAAGAACTCGCAAACATTAGACCTGTATCTGGGATAGATTTTGCAGGAACACTTATTCGACTACATATTGGTCTTGAAGATCCTGATGATTTAATTGCCGATCTTGCAGCGGGTTTAGATAGAATCAAACTACATAAAAATAAAGCCAATGCATTACAAAGCTTGGTGTAATTAAATAGAAGATGAATAACCCACACCAAACAATGTTTGATGAAAGCATCAAACAAACAATTATGCATAAAATCACACACCACAAAGCACTACTGGCTGCTTATAGTGGTGGTGTGGATTCAACCGTATTAATGCATGCACTAGTTGCACTCAAACAGCAATTATTACCTGATTTAAAGCTAAAAGCGATCTATATTCACCATGGTTTAAGCAGCAATGCTGACAACTGGGCAATGCATTGCCAAAAACAATGCCAAGCATGGCAAGTGCCGCTGATCATTGAAAAAGTCAAACTCGACCCTAATGCAGGAAATATCGAAGAACAAGCCAGAAATGCACGCTATCAAGCTATCTATCGTCACTTAACAGATGATGAAACTTTATGCACTGCACAACACCTTGATGATCAATGTGAAACGTTCCTTTTAGCATTAAAACGAGGAAGTGGTCCTGCGGGGTTAGCCGCCATGCAACAGGAAAATCAGCGACATCTTCGCCCTTTATTAACAATTTCACGCGCACAAATTGAAGCTTATGCTAATCAGCATCAACTCAACTGGATAGAAGATGAAAGCAACCAAGATGATCGTTATGACCGCAATTTTTTACGCTTAAAGGTCTTACCAATACTGAATCAACGCTGGCCACATTTTTCGCAAATGGTGGCACGCAGTGCTGAATTATGTCAGCAACAAGAAGCGTTAATTAATGAATTATTATTAGCTGATTTTCAACAAATGGTTAGCCAACAAGGACAGCTAAATCTAGCGCCTTTAATGGCGTGTTCAGAATATAAACGCAATGCTGTGTTACGCATGTGGCTGCGTTCCCAACAAATGACTATGCCAAGCCAAAAGCAATTAGCACTCATTTGGCAAACGGTTGTGCTAGCAAAAGAAGATGCCAATCCTAAATTCATACTACATGACAGGCAAATTCGTCGCTATCAAAATCAACTTTATTTATTACCGTTATATCAAGATATTGAACAACAAATCCTTAATTGGAATTTGGCTTTGCCCCTAATTCTTCCTGATAGTATTGGTAAATTACAGGCTAATTATCAAACTGATTTATCTTGCCGTTTACCCCATGCAGATGAACAAGTCACTGTACGATTTCATGCTCAAGGACAATTTCAAATTATCAATCGCCATGGTTCACGATCAATAAAAAAGCTATGGCAAGAACATAATATTCCACCGTGGATGCGTACACGAATCCCGTTAATTTACTATAATGAACAACTGATTTGCGCGGTTGGCGTGTTTGTTACCGAACAAGGAAAAGGCACACAAATCGGTTTTAGCCTCGTGAATAATAGTTTATAGGTTTTATCGATGATGTTTAATATGCAAAACAATCATACACTTAAAAGATTAGCTAAAATAATCATATTTGTTAAAGGCAATATAGCTTAGTTAAATCAACAAAAGCTATTAAGGTTAATATGATTATCAACAAATATCAGGATTTATCACCATTATGCTTCTATCTGATTATCTAAAATCTACAGATATTGAATTAATCCATAATAGGTTAAAAAAACTAGCCATGACAAGCTTAAAGCACATTCTTAATAATAACTACACCGAATTAGAGCTTAATACTAAGCAAGATATCAAAACACTGACTTTTCGTGAAAGTCTAAGTTTGATTTTAACGGGAGGTTATACTGAACCCGTTTTTCAAATGTGCTTAAAAATTTATAAAGATGAAATGTATCTTGGTTATTATCACTATTTGACAACATTAGACCTTACCTTTGTTGATGAATTCTTTGTAATCAGATAGAATCAGTTATTTTATTATAGATCAAGTAGATATTAATTTATGATGAAAAAATTACATTTATTAAGCTGCTGTCTTTGTCTGTTACTACCATTAAAAACGCAAGCAGTTGTTGTCAATGATGTTACAGGTATGACACCAGTACAAGTCGCTGCGATTGTGCAACCAGAATCGACCCAGCAGGTGGCCGAGCTGGTCAAAAATGCCACTGGTCCAATTAGTATCGCTGGAGGAAAATATAGCATGGGTGGACAAACAGCAATAACAGGCGCAATCCAAATAGATACGCAAAAGCTGAACCATGTGATTGATTTTAATCCTGAGCAAAAACGTTTAACCATTGAGACCGGCGCAAGTTGGCGTCAAGTACAAGAACTTATTGATCCCTATAACTTATCGGTAAAAATCATGCAAAGCTATGCCAATTTCAGTATTGGCGGTTCACTGAGTGTGAATGTACACGGTCGTTATATTGGGGAAGGACCCATTATCCTATCTGTCGAACAGTTCAAAATCGTACTTGCCGATGGTTCAGTAGTAATAGCCAGCCCAGAAGAAAATCAGGATATATTTTATGGTGCTATTGGTGGTTATGGTGGCTTAGGCGTTATCACAGAAGTCACATTGCAACTTACTGATAATGTTAAGGTAAAACGTATTAATGAAGTTATGCCAATGACAAAGTATCACTCGTATTTCACTCAGCATATCCGTCCTGATAAAACCGCAATATTTCACAATGCCATAATCTATCCGCCTGATTTTAAAAAAGTCCGTGCAGTCACATTTAAACAAACACAAGAACCACTGACTATTTTGGATAGATTAACACCTAACGATAAATCTTCAAATAATCAACAGGTAAAACTAAAAATCGTCTCTTCATCCACTTTAGGCAAAGAATTACGAAAAGTTCATGATGATGTCGATTATGTAAAACAACCCGTGATGTGGCGTAATTATGAAGCCAGTTATGATGTAGCCAGTTTACAGCCTATTGCTGAAAAAAATAAAAGTTATGCGCTACAAGAATATTTTATACCGGTAGAACGGTTTGATGATTTTTATCCCCAATTAATTGCCATTGTGAAAAAACATCAGGCGAATATCATCAATATTTCTATTCGACATGCAAATCCAGATAGCGGTTCGTTGCTGGCATGGGCCAAAACGGAAGTGTTTGCTTTTGTTATTTATTATCAGCAAACGACCGATGAACACAGTAAAGAGCAGGTAGGGATCTGGACTCGAGAGCTAATCGATGCGGTACTAGCCAATGCTGGCAGTTATTATTTACCCTATCAATTACATGCAACCGCTGAACAGTTTCAGCGCGCATATCCACAAGCAGAGCGTTTTTTTAAACTTAAAGCACGGTTAGATCCAGAAAATAAATTTAGTAATATGCTGTTGGATCGATACCGTCCTAAAACGATTCAGTAACCAAAACAAAAATATAGTTATCTTGGTTATTATTCTATTCAATGACTTTTAATTCTAACCAAAAATAAAGGAGGCTATAAGCCTCCTTGCCAAACCAAACTACACTATCTATTTTCCGATCTTGCTTTCCAACGTTTAAGTAACAACGCATTAGTAACCACACTCACGCTACTTAACGCCATGGCAGCACCAGCTATCATTGGATTTAAAAAACCGAATGCCGCTAGCGGAATACCAATCAAATTATAGAAAAATGCCCAAAATAGATTTTGTTTAATTTTATGATAAGTTCGGCGCGAAATATCAATTGCATCAGCAATTAAAAACAGATTACCACGCATGAGAGTAATACTTGCTGCATGCATAGCCACATCAGTGCCCGTGCCCATGGCTATACCAATATCCGCAGCAGCCAATGCTGGCGCATCATTAATCCCATCCCCCACCATTGCCACTCGATTATGGCTATCAACATGACTTTCTTTTTGTAATTGATAAATATAATTGGCTTTATCTTGCGGTAATACTTCAGCAATGACTTTATCCAAGCCTAACTGCTGCCCAACGTAATTCGCCGCTTTCTGGTTATCTCCGGTTAACATAACGTTTTTTACATTTAACTGATGCAATGCTTCAATGGCATTTTTTGCTTCTTGCTTGATTACATCAGCAAAACCAAATAGCGCTAATATCACCACATTCCCTTCTAATTGCTGCTTAGCTAAAAATGAAATGGTGTAACCTTTACTGGCTAACTCATTAATCTTATCGTCCATACCAACAAAATAGGCATTTAATGATTTCATCCATCGCAAGCTACCTAAATAATACTGCGTATTATCAACAGCTGCCATCACCCCCGATCCTGCTACCGAGGTAATATTTTGAGCATAACCATACTCTTTAGCCTTACTTAAAATGGCTTTGGCAAGTGGATGCTCACTACCAGCTTGTAATGATGCGGCGAGCGATAAAATTTGATCGGGCGTCTCACTGCCTATAATATCCATTTCAACCAATTCAGGCTTACCGATGGTGAGTGTACCGGTTTTATCAAATGCGACCGTATTAACATTGTGCAACGTTTCTAACGCTTCGGCATCTTTAATTAAAATACCATGGCGAGCAGCCACCCCAGTCCCCACCATAATCGCGGTTGGTGTTGCCAAGCCTAACGCACATGGGCAAGCAATCACTAACACCGCAACCGCATAAAGTAATGCTTGCTGCCAATTATGCAATATCATTCCCCAAGCCAATAACGTAACTAGTGCAATCAATAAAATCACCGGCACAAAAATCGCACTAATGCGATCAACAATTCGTTGAATCGGTGCTTTCTTGGCCTGAGCCGATTCAACCATTGCAATGATTTTGGATAACGTAGAATCGGCCTGAATAGCTGTGGTTTTAACAAGCAGTAGGCCTTCACCATTAATCGTACCACCAGTCACCACATCGTTAACCGATTTATTTACAGGCAAGCTCTCACCGGTTAACATTGACTCATCGCTACTTGATGCGCCTTCAATCACAATACCATCAACAGCAATACGCTCACCGGGCTTAACAATAACAATATCCCCCACATTAACTTGGCTAATGGGTAAACTCACTTCTTGATCACCTTGCTTAACTAACGCAACATCAGGCCGTAGCGCCCCAAGCGCTGCAATTGCTTGGGTGGTTTGATGTTTAGCGCTTGATTCTAGCCATTTACCGATCAAAATTAAGGTAATAATAATAACTGACGATTCAAAATAAAGATGTTCACCATTGCCAGTCATCACCTGATAAACCGATAATCCATACGCAGCACTTGTGCCGATAGCAACCAATAAATCCATATTGCCAGCCCCAGCTTTAACCGCACTAAAGCCACTTCGATAAAATTTAGCCCCCAAGCCAAATTGTACAACCGATGCAATCCCCCATTGCAACCAAGCAGGCATCATCCAATTTATCCCAAACGGCGCTAATAACATAGGCAACACAAAAGGCATAGCTAGTATTACAGCAGTAACAATAGTCCAGTTAGCTAATTGTTTTTTCGATTTTTTTTGATCACCTGCTGACTCAGTAATTTTAACCGCATGATAACCCGCTTTATCAACCGCAGACATCAATGTTTCGAGCTTTACATGTGCATCAGCATCAACCGTTGCTTTTTCAGTTGCGAGATTAACGCTAACATCAATCACACCATCGACTTTTTTAAGTGCTTTTTCAACGCGCCCAACACAAGATGCGCAGCTCATATCTTCAACAATAAAATGATACTGAACCGTTTTCATGATATATACCCTATATGGTTTATGCAGTTTAAAGTTAGTATATACTGAATATTAGAGGTTATGCACAAAAATAAAGCGATGATCACAGGGCTTATAAAACCCTGTGAAAAAAGAAAGGAAATTAGTTACGTAATTTTTCTGGCCAATCGTTTTGGGTAGAAACTAATAAATCTTTTACAACTCTAGGATTACCAGCCACAACATTGCCCGAAACCATATAATTATTACCACCAGCAAAATCGGTAATAACACCACCAGCCTCACGCAAAATCAGCTCACCAGCAGCGATATCCCATGGCTTTAAGCCAATTTCAAAAAAGCCATCTAAACGACCTGCGGCAACATAAGCCAAATCTAAAGCGGCCGAACCTGCGCGACGAAAATCGCCACACTTAACAAACAACTTTTGCAAAACGGCAAAATAGCTGTCGCTGTATTGTTTAGCTTTAAACGGGAAAGCTGTTGCCAGTACGCTGCCATCTAAATCTTTGGCATTACTCACTCGAATACGGTAACCATTAAGTTGAGCACCTTTACCACGAGCAGCTGTAAACAGCTCATTACTCATTGGATTATAAACCACGGCAATTTCGGTTTTCCCTTTAACTCGCGCCGCAATTGATACAGCAAAATGAGGGATATTTTTGATAAAGTTAGTCGTACCATCAATCGGATCGATTATCCACTGTGTATCGGCATCATTACCTTTAGCAAGCCCACTTTCTTCGGCAATAATAGTATGGTCGGGATAGGCTTTTTTGATTGTCTCAATAATCAAAGCTTCAGCCGCACGATCTGCATTAGTGGCAAAATCATTAGCGCCTTTGGCTTCGATTTCGATTGAACTAGGATTTTCATAAGCCTTAATGGCCACATTGCCTGCTTTACGAGCAGCGCGAATAGCAATATTCAGCATCGGATGCATAATTTTCTTCCAATTGATGATGTTAAAGAACGGATTGATTTAGTAAGACTGATTCAGAGATACTAAAAATTACCGCATAGTATAAAGGTTTTGCTACTTTATTGCCAGAGTGTGTTGGAATTGATAGGTAAAATAGTTTTGGCTGGGCTGTTAGTAAAAGCCATGGAAACTTGGGGGATTATGGTCAAAAAACAGCACAAAATAGAACATTCCATTTATAACACCGAAAGACCGCATAAAGCATTAAATAATATGACATCCATTGAATATAAAATACTAAAAAAGCAGCGCCATTTTCTACATCAGTTGTATGCTCACTATGAGGTATTTACATCACTTTATAGGTTATATTTTTTGTAAAAAATATTCAGGATTCTATACCGTTTCGTGATTAATTGAAGCTTCGCAGTCACTATTCGTTAAAACATGTGATCAGCATCGTATCAATCAACAATTCACAAAACCACCTAGCTCAAACAACTGAGAAAGCTGAAAACGATAGGGACTTTCATGAATTTTAGACTGTATTTTTGTAAAAAATATTCAGGATTCTATACCGTTTCGTGATGAGTCGAAGCTTAGCTGTCATTATTCGTTAAAACCTGCGATCAGCATCGTATCAATCAAAAATTCACAAAACCGCCTAGCTCAAACAACTGAGAAAGCGAAAACGATAGGGATTTTCATGAATTTTAGACTGTATTTTTGTAAAAAATATTCAGGATTCTATACCGTTTCGTGATGAGTCGAAGCTTAGCAGTCACTATTCATTAAAACCTGCGATCAGCATCGTATCAATCAAGAATTCACAAAACCGTCTAGCTCAAACAACTGAGAAAGCCGAAAACGATAGAGACTTTCATGAATTTTAGACTGTATTTTTGTAAAAAATATTCAGGATTCTATACCGTTTCGTGATGAGTCAAAGCTTAGCAGTCACTATTCGTTAAAACCTGCGATCAGCATCGTATCAATCAAAAATTCACAAAACCGCCTAGCTCAAACAACGGGGAAAGCCGAAAGCGATAGAGACTTTCATGAATTTTAGACTGTATTTTTGTAAAAAAATATTCAGGATTGTATACCGTTTCATGATGAGTCGAAGCTTAGCTGTCATTATTCGTTAAAACCTGCGATCAGCATCGTATCAATCAAAAATTCACAAAACCGCCTAGCTCAAACAACTGAGAAAGCTGAAAACGATAGGGATTTTCATGAATTTTAGACTGTATTTTTGTAAAAAATATTCAGGATTCTATACCGTTTCGTGATTAATGGAAGCTTCGCAGTCACTATTCGTTAAAACATGCGATCAGCATCGTATCAATCAAAAATGTACAAAACCGCCTAACTCAAACAACGGGGAAAGCCGAAAACGATAGGGACTTAAATAAAGACGGGTTGTTTACTTTTAAACTGTATTTTTTGTAAAAAATATTCAGGATTCTATACCGTTTCACAATTAGTCGAAGCTTCGCTGTAACTATTCGTTAATACATGCGATCAGTATCGTATCAATCAGAAATTCACAAAACCGCCTAGCTCAAACAACGGGGAAAGCCGAAAACGATAGGGACTTTCATGAATTTTAGACTGTATTTTTGTAAAAAATATTCAGGATTCTATACCGTTTCATAATTAGTCGAAGCTTCGCTGTAACTATTCGTTAAAACATGCGATCAGCATCGTATCAATTAGAAATTTACAAAACCGCCTAGCTCAAACATCGGGGAAAGCCGAAAACGATAGGCGATTGAATGAAGATGCAGCATAATCAGTAAATAGTCAGCGATGCAAAAGAAAGAAAACAAAAACTTAAAATTTTTATTAAATTTTATCATATAGTTAAACTGAATAAAGCGATTCCTAACAAAACGCCTAGGCATTTTTAGTGGGTTATTTTAATCATGAAATGTAAATGACCAGATATTTTCTTATAATTTATTCATATTCAGCGGTGAATTAATTATTAACTTTTACAAACAACATCATTAATACCTGCTATATTTTCATCACCACTATTTTTGAGAATCTGACAGTAATCAAATAGACAACATCCATGACTTAATAGCATTTTTTTGCTATAGTAAATGCCATTTTTATTTAATCTGGAAGAATTGTAAACTATGGAATCTATCCCTAATTGCCCTGTTTGCCAATCTGAACATACGTATCATGATGGTTCGTTTTATGTTTGCCCTGAATGTGCCCACGAATGGGATCCCAACGAAGAGGTATCTTCTGATGCTGGATTACAAGTAAAAGATAGTAATGGTAACTTACTTGCTGACGGCGATGATATTATTTTGATTAAAGATTTGAAATTAAAAGGCTCTTCAACAGTACTTAAAAAAGGGGCTAAAGCCAAAGGTATCCGTTTAGTCGAAGGGGATCACGAAATCGATTGCAAAATTGACGGCATGAAAATTATGCTTAAAGCTTGCTTTGTTAAAAAGGCTTAATCAAAAATTTTTATTAAAAAGCCTAATTAAAAGACGCAATTAATGCTGATTTTATCAGCATTAAGATGCTTAGTTTTAGATATTGCTTAATATGCTTTATCACACAATAAAAACATTCACATAGAACATTGATTTTTCATTTAACTGTTTTTGTTTATTTATCACTAAATCAATACGTTAAAATATAAACTTCGATAAATAGCCACAAAAAACAAGCACAAATTACATCATACTTTGCAACCATTTTCTGCAATTAGCGAGCTGAAATAACAATATTGTTTGATTTGATTATTGATGGCGTTGAATAAAGAGTGCTTCGTGAGCCCGACCTAATAGCAATCTTTCATATACGTTATCAGTCTGTTCTATTATATGGTCTAATTGCTCCTCGGCATCATCAGGCAGTGGATAAGTGTTAATAAGCTTTCGGACTTTATTATTAAGCATATTAAAATGAGCCCTTGAACATAATGCTTCTTCAAATGCTATATAGAAAAATGCAATAACTCGAGACCTCATTTCAAGATCAGTTTCATCTTTGAGTAAAGCCTTAAGTTGCTCAAAAGGTTCTGCGCAATCAGGAAGTGAAGCGAGTCTTTCTGCCTGCTTTATTAATTCTTGTTCTTTGCTCATAGTTAATTGCTTATCCATCATCATTGAGCAAGTAAATAATTAGAATAATAAACAAGACTTGCTTTCGGTTGCTTAGTTTATCATTGTTTATTTTCCAAATAAATTCTCGTTCAACGATAATTTAGTTAGTATTAAGCATCTAATATTAATTTAATAAAATTTTTTGATCGCAAGTATCACTGAGTTAAATACCACAATAGGGTAGCAATGCGTTCAAATACTTGTTCAAAAATAAATTCTGCAAACGTGGGCAGCGTCGTAATTAGGTAAGTTAGCATGACTAGCCCTAATAATAGTGTTGCTGGATAGCCAACCACAAATATCGATAATTGTGGTGTCATTCTATTAAGTAATCCCAATGATATGTTAATGATTAACAGTAAAGTCATTAAGGGGAGTGCTAGCATAATACCATTAATAAATAATAGTTTACTAGCATCAATGAGTGCTAAGTATCCGTTTGCTTGTAATGGCATCACGGCAATTGGAATGATTTCAAAACTATTTGCGATGCCATATAAAAGCCATAAATGGCCATCCAAACTCAAAAATATTAATAGCGCAATAATGTTAATTAAGCGTGATAATACTGATGTGGATGGGCCGCCAATAGGGTCAAAGAAAGTTGCCATGCCCAGCCCCATTTGCATACCAATTAATTCGCCTGAAAATCGTACCGTCATAAATGCCAACTGCATGGTAAAACCAATTAGCGCACCAATCATTATTTGCTGCGCGATAATCCATATTCCTATCAAAGAGTATATTTTGATATTGTCATCAAGATGAGGAAGTGGCAGTACAATCGCAATCAGTAGCGCCAAGCTAATTTTAACGCGATTGGGGATTTCTTTTTCGCCAAAAATCGGCGCCACCCTAATCATCGCTAAAATACGAACAAAGGGAAAAAAGCAGTCCTTAGCCCAAGAAAAGAGATCAATATTAAATATAGTATTACTGTTAAAATCCATCTAATTTAACGAGTTAAGTTAGGAATATCGGTGATAACGGTTTGAATATAATCAATCATCAATGATAACATTGAGGGTCCCAAAATAATTAATACTGCGATCACCGCCAAAATTTTGGGAATAAATGATAATGTCATTTCGTTAATTTGCGTTGCCGCTTGTAATAAGCTAATGATTAATCCTGTTACTAATGCCACTAACAGTAATGGCCCTGCCAGTGATCCAGCAACTTTTATGGCTTGCGTTGCTAAGGTGCTAATATATTCAGGTGACATGGTGCAACTCAACTAAAAAAGCTTTGTGCCAGCGAACCGAGTAATAAGTGCCAACCATCGGCCAATACAAATAACATTAATTTAAATGGCAGTGATACCGTTGCTGGTGGCACCATCATCATCCCTAATGCCATAAGTGTGCTGGCGACCACGAGGTCAATGACTAAAAAAGGAATAAAAATGGTAAAACCGATTTGAAATGCTGTTTTTAATTCACTCACCACAAAAGCGGGAACCAACACTTTTAGAGGGATGTCTTCGCGTGTTTGAATATCGTTTTGATGAGACATGTTAACAAATAACGCTAGGTCGTTTTCTCGCGTTTGGGTAAGCATAAATTCTTTTAACGGTTTTGTTGCTTTGGTTAAACCTTCTTGCATGGTGATTTGATGTTGCGAATAGGGCACATAAGCGTCTTGATAAATGTTATCAATCACCGGCGACATAATAAAAAAGGTCATAAACAGTGCAATCCCTAAAATAACTTGATTAGGGGGCGCGGATTGCGTACCAAGGGCATTACGTAACAGACCTAACACAATGATGATGCGTGTAAAGCTGGTCATCAAAAGTAATATTGCGGGTATAAAAGTGAGTAAGGTCAAAAAGACTAATGTCTCAACGGGTAATGACCAATTTTGACCACCGCTCAAGGGCTGGTTCATGGCGGATAATGCAGGAATTTCAGCATGGCTCGATAGGCTAAACAACAATAAGCTTAGCAAAATAGTTAAATTTAACCGCACTTGTTGTTACTCCTTTTTCGCTTTTAAAGCGGATTGTAATATCTGCTGAAAGGTGTGATTTTTCGTCAGATTTTTCTCTGCCACATTTTGCGCAAGTAACTTTTTGCTGCGTTGTTCATCGATGGTATGTAATAATGTCATTTGTTGAGAAGTTACACCTACCACTAATAGTTGGTTATCAACATGAACCACCATAATACGTTCTTTAGGCGTAATACTGTATGTGGCTTTGACATCAATCCATTGGTCGGCTTTTTTTTTCCAACCCATTCGTTTAGCAAGCCATGCTAACAATAAAATACAACCAATGACCACAATCAGCATTAATCCCATTGATGATCCAACTTCGGTGTAAATATTGGCCTGAGAAGATGGCACCAATAAGGTATTGGTGTTGGTGTTGGCAGTTGGAACCACTGGTTGTGCCAAATTTGTCTGCTTTATTGCCATTAACGACTCAATCTTCGTACACGCTCTGATGGGGTAATAATATCGGTGATGCGCACACCATAGTTATCGCCAACCACCACAATTTCACCTTGGGCAATTAAATAACCATTAATTAATATATCCAATGGTTCTCCGGCAAGTCCATCTAATGCAATTACCGATCCTTGAGTTAGGTTTAACAGATCTTTAATGGCGATTTTGGTTCGGCCAAGCTCGACACTTAGTTCTACAGGAATATCTAATATAAGATTAATATCTTGCTTTTTGTCTTCCGTGTGTTGCGGAGATAGTGTTTCAAAAATCGCTTCTTTCGTGATGAGCTCGTCACTTGCTACTGTTGTTTTTTGGTTTTCGTCGTGATTTGGTTTGGTGTCAGTCATTGAACACTCCCTCATTCAATTGTTCTATCACAGGATTAATCACCTGTTCTACTTGAATTGCATATTGTTTATTTACTTTACCGTAATGGCCTTTTAATACTGGTACGCCACCGACTGTTACATCTAAACTTGTTGGTTTATCGATCACTAAAATATCATCCACTTTTAAGGCTAACAGTTTGTTAACGGTTGTGTGAATATGGGTAAAGTTAGCGACTAATTCGACGGTTGATTGTTTGATTCCAGTCGTTAATGAACTCATCCAAACATTATCATCTTGATAAGTCTGTGGCTCGACAGGCGGTTTTATTAGCAACTCTTTGATTGGCTCGACCATAGAATAAGGAATACAAACACAAAAGGTTGCTTTACTATGCCCCACTTCAACTTTAAAGTTTGTTGTTAACACAATATCATCAGGTGAACTGGTAATATTGGTAAATTTACTTTGCATTTCAGATCGAATATATTCGGCTTCAATCGGGTAGACATCAGCCCATGAATTTTGATAAATAACTAATGCTAACTCTAGTACTCGTTTAATGATCTGTTGTTCGGTATGGGTAAATTCACGCCCTTCTGTTTCTATTTGAGTTGTATGTCCATCACCACCAAATAACGAATCGACAATAATAAAAACTAATTCAGGTGAAAATGAAAATAAACTTGAACCTCTTAGTGGGTTAAGATGCACTAAATTTAAATGGTTTGCCGATGAAATATCAGAAAACTCTTTGAACGTATGAGGCTCAACGGGTGAAGCCACCACATCAGTATTGCGACGTAATCGGTTGAATAAACCAATTCGAAATTGACGGGCAAAACGTTCATTTATAATTTCTAACGCAGTTAAACGCTCAGGAATAAAGCGATGTTTGACCGATAGATCATAGGGTTTAACGTCGGCTTTTTTCCCAGAAGGTAACGAGACAACGCAAGCACCAGTATTGTCATCATCTTCAGCTATCACAAAACTTTCAGATTGTTGTGCTACGTCATCCTTTTCATTTATATCTGTTGTGGCTTCGATCTTATCGGGCATAATAATCACCGTATAATAAAATCAGTAAATAGAACTTCATCAATCTTTACCGAATGTTTTGCATCATATTTTCGCGATAACGTATTTTTAATTTGTTCTTGTAAATTGATTTTCCCTGATTCTTGCTTTAGTTGATTAATATACTGTTTTGACGTTAAAAGCAGCACATCACTTCTCACTTCTGGCAAATAATCTAATAGCACCGTTTTTTGATCTTCATTCGCCACACGTAAAACGATACCAATATAAAGAATTTTGTTGATATCGATATTTTCTTCTGAAACAGGTAATGAAATCGTAAATGGTTTTAATGTTAAAAATACAGGCGACAAGATTTCGGGTTCTTCTGGCTCTGTATGGGTGTTTGGTGAATGGTTTTGAAACCATAAATAAGCCGCAAAGCTTATCGCTGATAGCGTAATCAGAGTAAGGATTAAATTTAAAACACTGACTTTTTTTGAGGCTGTAGGCATATTTATTCTTGTCTCTATAAAATTTAAAAAGATCTCTAATCCATTAGCTGGACATGGTTACAAGAATAATAAAGCATATTTTTAAAATCGATTTGAAGAATAGGCAATAAAACATTACCTATTTATGCGCTTCAAATTATTTACATCTAAAATTAAAAAATAATGTCAATCGTTAAGCAAATATGCTAAGACCAGAGTTGTGCGAACGATTTTCAACGATGATTTGCTCAACACCAGCATCGGTCGCATCAAGCGTTTGCACGGTCGGTAACGGGTTATTTTTTGTTTGTTGATGCATATCGGATTGCTGTGAATCGTTCATCATCGAAAAGTCACCAATATTGGCTTGCTCTAGCATAATGCCTTGATCTTCCAATGATGTTCTTAAAAAAGGTAATGCTGATTCTAACATACCTTTAACAACACTATGCGCAGCCATCATATGAAGATTCATCTTATCGTCATTCATGGCAAGTTTAATATGCAATGATCCTAACTCTTGTGGATGTAATTTGATGTCGGCAGTTTGAATACCTTGACGATTAAACATAATAATTTGTTCAGTTAATGAAGTTTGCCATTGCGCTAGATTCACTGGCGTTGATAAATTGATTGTAGCTGATGTGGCGGTGGCATTAGATGGCGATAATAAGGAACTTAATCCATTTGCATTAGTCGTCAACGAGAATTCTTGATTAGTATGCACTGCCACATCTTTATCATATTGATTTGCTATAAATTGAGTTTGAGCTGTCGCTAATTTTTGCATAATATCATTAGCATTTTGCGTATTATTTGTTTGGTTAACATACAAATTATTAAGACCGCCTTTAATGCTGGTCGCTTTTTTATGAGCAACGTCAAGCTTTATCCCCTTGTTATCGTTCGTTAACGACGCTACATCTGTTTGTGGTGTTACTTTATTAATTAAATCTTCACTGTCATAGATAGAGGTAAGTAACTGCGTTGCCTGCTCATTTTCCCATGTTTCTGACGATGAATGATCAAATAAATTAGTATTTAGATTATTTGTTCTCAATGCATTGAAATGAGTTGTTATATCACCATTTTGTGCTGTACTTACAAGGGCATGTTTTTCTTGCTCAAAATCCTGTATATTAATGGGATAAATAGACATCATTAATACCTCGTCTTTAAGGTCATTATCTTCGTGCTCATCTTCGGTCACATTTGACTTGGCATTAACTGATTTTTCCCCCTGCTCTGCTTGATTTTCGCTTAGCCGCAATAGTTGTTGTTGAAAGCAATCATTATCATCAGCCATTACGTCCGTTTCAACACTCTTTGATTGATGAGAAGTGGTCATGTTCAAATCATTAATAAGATTAATATTCATTTAATGCTCTCCTTGCTAGTTGTAACTGTGCAAATTCATCTGTCAGTTTTTGTTGTAAACGATTTTGTTGTTGTTGCTGTTTTTTATATTGCTTGTCTAATAGTGTCGTATAGGTATTTAAGCTTTTTTGCGATTGATTAAGTTGATTGGTGATTTGCTTTTGCTTAATATCCAACGTTAACAATACTTTTTGCTGTTGCGCAATGCCTTGCTCAATAGTTGAAATAAAGGCGTTAAAATTACTCAGTTCACCGCCTTTAATACCACGAGATAAAGCGTTATTTAATTTTTGTTGATACTCGGCATAATAGTCATTTAATACATGCAGTTGTGATTGTGCATGGCGGTGGTTTTCATGCGCTTTTTTTAACTTAAGTAACGTCTCATCGACCGATTTTTTTGCTAGTTTTTTTAATGTTAAAAACGCAAATTGCCCAGAATTTTTATTTGCCATTACTCTTCCCTAACTTGTTGATTCGACAATACTCACTAATTGTTGATAAGCATCTTGATAGCTACAATGTTCATTAATACCTTGTTGTAAAAATTTTTGCATGGTAGGAAACAATACTATTGCCTTATCTAATAAAGGATCAGTACCTGTTACATAAGCCCCTACATTGATCAAATCGCGATTGCGTTGAAAGCTTGAAAACAGTTGTTTAAATAATCGGGATTTTTTTTCATCTTCAGGTGCAGTAAGATCAGTCATCACCCGACTGATTGAAGCTTCAATATCAATAGCTGGGTAATGTCCTGACTCAGCAAGCGATCGAGATAAAACAATATGCCCATCTAAAATCGCTCTGGCCGAATCGGCAATCGGATCTTGTTGATCATCACCTTCCGTCAATACCGTATAAAATGCCGTAATGGAGCCTTTTCCGTTTTCATCATTACCAGCTCTTTCAACTAATGCCGGTAATTTGGCAAAGACTGAAGGGGGATAGCCTTTTGTTGCAGGCGGTTCTCCTATCGCTAAAGCAATTTCTCGTTGTGCCATTGCGTAACGTGTTAACGAGTCCATAATAAGTAAAACGTTAACCCCTTTATCGCGAAAGTTTTCGGCAATTTTTGTTGCGTATGCAGCTCCTTGTAAGCGCAATAATGGTGATACATCGGCAGGAGCGGCTATAACAACTGCTCGAGCTAATCCTTCTTCGCCTAAAATATTTTCGATAAAATCTTTAACTTCACGCCCTCGTTCGCCAATCAGACCAACAACAATAATATCCGCTTGTGTGTAACGCGCCATCATACCAAGTAAGACACTTTTGCCAACCCCGGATCCTGCAAATAAGCCCATGCGTTGCCCTTTACCAACCGTGAGTAACGCATTAATGGCTCTGACACCAACATCAAGTACTTGATGAACAGGGGTGCGTTGTAATGGGTTAATCGCTTTATGAGATAATCCTTCAAACTCAACCTGCTCAGGTAACGGTTTACCATCTAAAGGTTTCCCCATAGCATCAACTACTCGACCTAATAAAGCCATTCCCATTGGTAAGACTTTATGACTAAAGTGTGTTAGATTATATTGCTTAGTATAGACGCGTGCGCCTAATAAAATACCGTCCGTTGATTCAAACGGCATTAAGTAAAGTGTTTTATCATTAAAGCCAACTACCTCACACTCAACAGGCTCAGTTTGACCATTGGTTTGTCGTTCAACTAGGCAGTTAGATCCCAAAGGTAATTTTAATCCAACAGCTTCAAGCACCAATCCCGATGCTTTAACTAAGCGTCCGTATTGGCGAATTAACGATAGCGATTGTAGTTGTTGGGTTGCTTGGTCAATTTTACTTAGCCATTGTGAAGAATATTTCACGTTAATAATCATCCTCTTTTAGGCTATCAGATATTATTTGCCAATGGTGATTGATATTGGTATCAATTTCATTAGTATCGGTTAAAATTTTGCAGCCACCGATTTCAATATTAGCATCGGCAATTAATTGCCATTGATATTGCTGATTTTCGTCATGAAACAGGGGTTCTAACCATTGCAAATCAGTAGGATTAAGATGTAACGATATCGGTTCTGATAAAATTGGACACTGCTCAACTAACGTTTGTATGCTATGGCTTAACTGCTTTTGTTTTACTTTAGCAATACTACCTACTGTTTTTTGAGCTGCGATTAATGCTAAATCAAGCAATTTAGGCACAATTAACTCATCAATATCATTAATTGATTGCTGAAAATTACTGACTAACTCGGTTATAGCATGAGCTGTTTTGCGCTTTTCTTCATTAAGCTCCTGCTCAATTTGTTCACGTCCTTCTTGTTGCCCAAGGCGATATCCCTGTTCATAGCCCGCTTGTTTACCTTCCTCAAAACCTTCAGATCGACCTAAATTAAATCCTTCTTGGTAGGCTTGTGCTTCAACCTGCTGTTTTAACTGCTCTAGCGTTTGTTCGATCTCGTTAGGCTTAATGGGTTCATGCTCAAAATCAGGAGCAGACGTTGGTTCACTAACCTCTAGTTGCTCAATCTCATTGCTTTTGCTTAATTCTGATAGCTTAGATGATGCTAAATCGCGAAAGCTTAGTGGTTCCCAATTTAATCTATCGGGCTGATTATACATATTCATCATCACCGCTAGTTAGAATCATTTCACCGCTTTCAGCTAATCGACGAGCAATAGCCAGAATTTTCTTCTGTTCTGTTTCTACTTGAGATAAACGTACAGGTGGTCTATTTTCTAAATCTTCACGTAAAATAGAGGCTGCACGCTGTGACATATTACTCAATAGTTTGTCACGTAATTCAACTGATGCCCCTTTCAATGCAATGATCAATACTTCATTATCAACTTCTTTAAGTAAGCGTTGGATACTTCTATCATCAACTTCAACCAGATTTTCAAACAAGAACATTTCATCAATAATTTTTTGCGTTAACTCTCCATCGTAATCACGCAATGCATTAATAACCTGCTCTTCTTGCTGTGTTTTCATTAAGTTAATAATTTCTGCCGCAGTACGTACTCCACCAAGATTATTCAGTTTAATATTTTGACCATGTAATAATGTCGATAATGAGGATGAGAGTAATTGCAGAGCGGAAGGCTCAACCCCACCAAAAGTCGCAATACGTAACATAACATCGTTACGCAATTCATCATCAAACAGATTTAAAATTTCTGCTGCTAAATCACGGTTTAGATGAACTAAAATAGTTGCAATGATTTGTGGATGCTCTTTTTTGACCAGATCAACTGCTCTTGTTGCATCAACATAGTTAAGCATTTCAAGACCATCGGTTGCTTCTTCTTGATCAGTAGATAATAGTTCATCAAGTAAACGTTCAGCTTTTTCAGCACCCAATGATCGCCCTAATATTGAACGTAAATAGCCATTTGGATCGGTATTTAAAACTGCACACTCTTCAAGAGCCACTTGGCATTCGTTAAGTATGCCTTTCAATTGTTCCTGAGACAACTGAGGTAACGACATCATAGCGCTACTAATTTGTTGCACCTCTTTTTGACTAAGATGCTGCATGACTTGTGCGGCAAGCCCTTCACCTAACACCATTAAAATCGCAGCCACTTTTTGAGATTCACTTAAAATCATTGTTTAGCGTCCTCTTTATTGATCCAACTACGAATAATTAATGCCATGACACGAGGTTCTTTCTCAACTATTTTGCGTATGTGCTGTTGTTGTTGCATATTATCTTCAAATATTTTGTGCTGTTGTTTACTGTGTGCTTTATAATCTAACTTTTCTTCTACCGTTGATTTAGGATTCAATGATTCCTCTTTTCCGGTCAAGAATTGACGTTGTAATTTCAACCATAATGAACGTAATACCTTGCGCCACATAATCCAGAAAATAAGAATATAAATAAGATATTTAAATCCTGTTTTGACAGAATCATAAAATTCATTGGTTTGCCAAAATGCGATATTGTCATTATCATCAAGTACTTGATCGGTAAATTTCAAATTCGCAACAGTTAATGTATCGCCACGTAAATCAGAAAAGCCCATTGCCTGACGCGCGAGTGCTTCAATATTTTGAAGTTCATCATTATCTAGCTTGACCCATTGTTCTGTTATAGAAGGTGACGGGCTGTCATCTTCTTCAGATTTAGCATTGTCTGACTCAGCTGTAACAAATTTATAATTAACCAAAACAGCAACCGATAAACGTTTAATCCGACCTTCAGGTATTTGACTGCGTATCACTTGTCTATTGACTTCAAAATTAACGGTATTATTTGATTGTAAGTTATAAGATGCTTGTTTATCGTTTTTTTCAGGCGATTCATCTTTTTCATCAATCGGTGCGCTAGATGTCGGTACAGGTTGATTCGATAATGCCCCAGGCACCCCACCTATAGCATAACTTTTAGCGGATTGGCGATTTTCGACTTGTTGCTTACTGCGAATAGTTTGATTGGCAATATCGCTATTTGGATCATAAGTTTCTGAAGTCGATTCTTGTCGGCTAAAATCAACATCGGCATTAACTTGTACCTTAACATTCTGTTTACCCAAAATTGGGATAATGATTTTTTCTACTCGCTCACGAACACTATTTTCAATTCGCTCACTAAATTCGAGTTGAGCCACATTGGTATTTCTATCTCGGTAGCCTTCTCCGGTTAATAGGTGACCATGCTGATCAATAATGGTCACTTTATCTGCATGTAATTCTGGCACACTACTTGAAATTAAATGGATAATGGCATCGATTTGGCCTTGTGATAATGAGCGACCAGGTAATAACGTTAATGCCACCGATGCTGAAGGGGATTTTCTTTCCCTGACAAATAAAGATGGCTTAGGCATTGCCAAGTGCACTCTGGCATCATTAATACTACTGATGATGGATATGGTTCGAGATAATTCCCCTTCTAAAGCCCGCTGATAATTGATTTGTTCATTGAATTGGCTCATACCAAAACTTTCTTTATCGAGCAATTCAAAACCAACAGATCCACCTTTAGGTAAACCTTGTTGTGCAATACGTAATCGGGTATCGTAAACTTTATCTTGTGGAATTAAAATAGTGGAGCCAGAAGATGAAAATTGATAAGGAATATTCATCTTATCAAGCTGGCTAATAATTTCGCCACCATCTTTATCATTTAAATTACTAAACAAAACACTATAAGATTCATCTTTAGCCCATAAATAGATGAAACTAATAATCGCTATCGTAATGACACCGGCAATTAACAATGCCATTTTGGTGTTTTGTTTTAGTTGATTGACAAAAGGCAACTTATTTAAGATTGATTCACCTTTATTATTGACTGCTTCGCTAGCCATAGCATCCTGACTCTAAACTATTTAGATTAACTCTGTAGTTTATTATCCATATATTTGAAAAATTCAATGGCGAGAAAAGCGTGCAGTTTTTCCCTTACTTAAACCCTTTGGTTTTTTATTTATATGTTAAATTTAGCCATACAGTAACAAAAGAGCTAAAAAGCAGTTAACAAAATGAATACAATCAACACATTCAACCCAATTGAATTCACTAATTTAAATGAATCAACGTCAATATCTCCAAAAACGCATTTTGCAGATAAAAACTTTGTTACAGAATTAAAAACCGCTTTAGATAACATCAGTCAACTACAAATACAGGCAAATAATGAAGCCAAAGCTTTTGAAATGGGAGAGGCGAATATTTCATTAAATGAGGTCATGGTTAATATGCAAAAATCATCGGTTTCATTGCAGTTTGGTATTCAAGTGCGCAATAAACTGGTTGCTGCTTATCAAGAAATTATGAATATGAATGTCTAATTAATGGTATCGAATATAATTGCCATATCCTAAATTTTGCATTTTACTTTTACAGATAACCATTAATTCTGGTCTAAATGCGATAATCAACTCACCACACCATTCAATTTTAAAATAAGCATCGCTCATATTTTTGATGCTTGTTGTACTGCTAAATATATTATTTCCGTTATCAACTGATGGCTCAAAAAACTTTACCATTTTTACTATACTATTTAAAAAAATAACGACATAATGCCATCATTTAATAAAAACAATCAATGAAATACATAATGGATTCAAAGTGATAACATTCCAAAAAACAATATTATTAACTAGCCTATTACTTAGCATAGTATCAATCAATTGCCATGCTCAATCCCCTGTTGTGAGTTGCCCTGCAACTTTTTCTGATGGACACCACGTTTACCAGCTTGATAATGCCAAACTATTTGATGGTCCAATCTGTAATAAAGTAGATTTAGTGCCCGAATTTAAAAAAGAAAAAGTAATATGGGAACTTACCCCACAAATAAAGCCGTATTTAGTCTGCGAATATGCTGGAACCAATCATTACATTGTTCTTTATGCCAAGGGAGCAACTTATTGCGAAAGATACGAAGCACCAGTACAGGCACATTGTATGTCATAACAACTTTTACAGTATGATTTTGAGAAAATAGCAATATAACTATCACCATTTAGTAAAAAATAACGAATAAAATACATTAAGGATCCAAAATGATAACACTAAAAAAAGCCAATATAGCCTTAAATGAACAGCATCTCGACTACCCAACATTAGGGCAACTGATTGTTCTGACATCGCTTGATGGGTTTTCTACTACAAGGGCAATTTGTTATCAAGAAAAGCTTGTTATTGCTGCTAATTTTTATCCACAAAACGGGGATGATTATAAGGTTATATATGTTGTTATTGAACTCGATAAGAAAAATACTCATTATTATTATGAGTCTGATGGAATTCTACCCCATTTTTTTGTCAGCCCTACTGGTAAGGATTATGTGTCTATTACTGTGTACCATCCAGATAAAGATTTAGAAATTATGCTCCCATTATTTGATAGAGAAAATATCACCTATCCAAAGCCCAAACGCCCTATTGTCGGCGATTTTAAGGGAATATGTCATGATTTTTCTATTTTCCATTATGTTGATATTTTTTCAGAAACAAAACCAGATAAATTGATTGCAGTTGCATTTAAAAATGATGATATAAAAAAAACCTATACCAATAAAATTCCGCTTCCAAAACATAATAAATTATTTATCGATTCTTTGCACAATCTTCATCTACTTGCTTGCGTTGACAATGGTTGGTTACATCGCCAAGTTGATGAGATGGGGAACGTTTTACAGTCAAGAAATATCAACACAGGAAAGCGTTTTTATCTAACTTGCGTATTGAATTTAAGCTTTTCTAATACATCAAGTATTTTAAATATTGATGAAAAAGGTAAGTTTTATTTAATCAATGTTTTACCCAACGGAGAAATCGAACAAAATCTATTGCTCGATATGGAAAGACAAATTTATTCTATTTGGGAACCGATAAAAATCGCCGAAGAAACGTTTGTTATGCGATTCACAGATGAAATCGGCAATGGGTGGATTACAATTCAAAATAATCAGGTGATCGAAGCCTTTTCTCAGGAAACCGTAGGTTGCTATATAAACCTATACTCAAAAGAAGTGTTTAAATTATCCACAAAAGAATTAATCATTAGTGAGATCGTCAAAACCAAAGATGCCAATTATACTGTTGTTTTTTACGGAAAAGAAGAAGAAAATAACACAAAAAAACAAAGAGTTAATTATTTTAAATCGCAATATTGATTAAGGCTGTTTAACGAGATGCTTGCTTGGTTCCTATCGATGAATAAAATTCAAGTAAAGCATCTACAAACTTACATTAAACAGGCAATTTTTTGATAGCTACCGATTTTAGTTTGATAATCGGCATGCTTACCAATCAACTCTCTAAGCTGAGCATGACGAGTAATCATTAATTGGGTTAACTGCTGCTGATAGCTAAGTATATTTTTGATATACATTCGAATCATGTCTTGATGTTGCAATGGCATGTTTTCAATTTTCGAAAAATCATCAACCAACATAATACCTTTCGATAATTGATGGTATTTCGCCTGCCAACTCAACAATAAATCCCAGTTTTCGTCCCTTGCGTTAATCAACATTGATTAACAATATTTCTAAAAAAATTTTCAAAAATATTCATCCCATATTCTGTTGATATACTTTCTGGATGAAATTGCACACCTTCTATCAAATAATTTTTATGCCTTAACCCCATTATATAATTATCATTTAATGACCGAGCAGTAATCACAAGTGGTGTATCAGAAGTAATCAGATTTTCGTCAACAACAAGTGAGTGATATCGAGTGACTAAAAATTCAGATGGTAAATTAGTAAAACACCCTTTCATATCATTTCGAATGAGGGATGTTTTCCCATGTTGTCTACTTATTGCTGGATTTACTGATAAGCCATAATATTCCGCAATAGCTTGCATTCCAAGACAAACTCCAAATATAGGCAAAATTCCCTCTGCTGCACCAAGAATGTCTATATAACAACTTTCAATTGGATGCCCTGGCCCAGGGCCTAAAATAATAGCTTGATAATCTTGCAGTGAAGTTAATTCAACTTTATCATTTCTAATAACATCAACATTTATGCCAATATTTTCAATATAGTTTTTAACTATATATATAAAACTATCATACGCATCAATTAATAAAACTTTCACTTGTTAACTCCTTATTAGTAATCGCAAAATATGTTGAACTTAATTTACTTATAGTTTCATTCCATTCGCCTTCATTAGTAGAATCTTCAACAATACCCCCAGAAGCTCTAATTGAGTATTGTCCATCATGATATACGGCTGTTCTAATACATAATGCCGAAATAAGAATATTATTAAAACCTAAGAAACCGATACAACCAGCGTAAACTCCTCTTTCACTTATTTCTGTATCTTCAATTATTTCAATTGCTCTGATTTTAGGCGTTCCAGTCATTGTTCCTGCTGGAAAACTTGCTTCTATAACATCATATTTATCTAATCCCTTTTTTAATTTTGCACTTATATCAGAAACTAAATGAATTACATGCGAATACTCTTCAGTTACTATTAAATCGTTTACCTTCAGTGAGCTTGGTACACAAATTCTTGCTATATCATTACGACAAAGATCTACTAACATAAGATGCTCTGCTTTTTCTTTTTCATCTGACAACAGCTTTTTTCTATTATTTTCTTTAATGGTAGGATCGTTGGAATTTCGTATTGTTCCTGCTATTGGTCTCATTATTACGTCATTATGTTTTGTTAATGTAACAAACATCTCTGGGCTTGCACCAATTATATAAACCCCCTCCGAAGTCTTAAAGAAATACATATAAGGTGATGGATTATACTTTCTAAGCCTTAAATAAACTTGAAAAGGAGGCATATTGGATTTAATAGTTATTTCGTGTCCTAATTGGATTTGATATATATCGCCAATATTAATATGCCCTTTTGCTTTATCAAACCATTTAAAATATAGTTCTTTTTGAACACTGGGAATTGATTCATAATTATAGTTAACATCACAATTATTATCATGTTTAGTAGTATTCAATATTGCTATTAAATTAACTATTTCGCTTTTTTTACTAGTAGGAAACAAATCATTCTTACTATTATTTATTGTCAGCGTTGTTTTATTATCTCTCAAATTTACATTGATAATATTTTGATATAGAGTCATATTGATGTCGGAAAAGCTTTTGTTTCTTGGCATTTTTTGATCTATATCTTCAAAAAAGAAAATTGAGTCATAACCAAAATAACCAAAGAAACCAACTGCAATATCAGCAGGTAATCCTGAATAAGTAATTGAAAAAATGCTCTCAATTGCTCTAAATATCGAAATTACATCACTATTATTTATAATTTCAATTTGTTCATTTTTAATCGAATATGATTGAATTAACTCATGATTTAATATTTTTTTCACTAATAATTCATTACCAGTAATAGAAACTTTCCTGTTTTTAACTAAAATACTAATAATAGGATTGAAACCAATTATTGATTGTGTACAGTCTTTTTCTGGTCCGCTCATTGACTCCAAGATGATGATTTCTTCTTCCTTATATTTTTTTCTCAGTGATTCATAAATATCTATTGGACTATGTATTGATTCTAGATTACAGGTACTGCTTTCTATTTCTATTTTACTGTTCATAATTGAGATTCCTTAAACATTAATTGTTCTCTTTCATTGTAATAATTGTTTTTTAATAGTTCATAATTAACTGACTTACAAATTTCAACTAACCGTTCAATCATTTGCTCTAAAGCAACAATTTCTTCTAAATCTGCTGTATTTTTCGTTTCTTCATCTCCATGAATTAGAACAGGAAAACCTGAACCCGGTATAATCATTCGATTTAATAAAATATTATTAATTATTTGGTCATGAGCATGACCAAGGTGATACTTTCTTCCTACAATTATGCAACTTGCTATTTTATTTACTAATGGGCGTTTATACCTTAAGTAACCTACGCCACTTCTTTCTAAAAATATTTGCATTAAATGATTGATACCAAAAGCATGAACAGGGCATGCGTAAATAATAATGTCAGAATTAACCATCTTTTCTATTATTGCTGGCATATCATCATGTTTTTCGCAAGGTGTTTTTCTTGTATTACATGATGTATTATTGTCACCACAACCATCGCAAGGTGATAAATTCATTTCACACAAATAAACAATTTCGATTTCAACCTGCATTTTTTCAAAAATTAGTTTAGCATTCTCTGAAACACTTGAAGTAACACCGAAACGTCTTTCAGATGAAGAAATAATAATGCCTTTCATTACATTCATCTCCTTACTTTTATTTGATTTTATTAATGGAAATAACGCAAAATATAACAATACACATACCGATTACATCAAATAATCCAATTGACTCTTTTAAGAAAAAATAACCGCAAATCATTGTAATAAAGGGGCCAATATTATTTATGATTGCAGTAGTTGCTGCACCGCTGTGTTTAACACCATACATCATGAAAAACGATGGTATGACAGTAGAAACAATGGCTAATAAAAATGGGTATTTAAAATTATTGATTGATGGTAGGTTATTTATTGTTCCTGATACTTCAAATATCATTGGAATTAGAGAAAGCAAACAAGCTACAATCATGACCTGTGAATTGAAGATAATAAATCCTATCTTTTTCATCACTTCACCACTTATTATAAGATACGTAGCATAGGTAATAGCGCTTAAAACTATTAATAATGGACCAATGTAATGAACATTTTTATCAATTAAAACTTGATTACTGACGAATGCAATTGAAACACCAATCCAAGAAAAAAAAGATAGGATATAAACTTTTTTATTAAATTTATTTTTCATGAAAATAACAGATATAAAAAGAACGAATATAGGTATGGTGAAAAGAATAATTCTTTCTATATTAACTGATGTATAAACCAAACCGGTTATATCACTATAGCTTGATATATAATATAAAAAGCCACATAGAAAAATCTTGAGCTTAATTTGAATGCTCGTTTTTATTAAATTATCTTTAAATAATAAAAATGCTACAAAGAAAAATGGAATTGAAAAGATCATTCTGAAAAACATTAATGAAATTGAAGTTATCCCATCAAAGTAGGCTAGTTTTATAAAAATTGATTTCAAAGAAAAACCAAATACACCAATTAATATAGCTACAACTGAATAATTACCTTTCACAAATGTACCATTGAACTAGTTTTCAAGTACAACAATGCTACACCTATTTTATCAATTTACAATATTTTTTTGACATGAAATGATCCTAACCAAAAAAGTGGACAAAAGTCGCCTCTATGATATAAACAAAATTATAGGAGAAAAATATCATGATCAGAAAATTTAGTGTTGAATTCAAATGACAATCAGTCGATTATGTGTTATCTCATGCTCACCTTTCTATAAGTGAACTTACCAACCACTTAATAATAAGAAAATAAACCCTAGATAAATGGATTAGGCAACGAGTCGCAAATAAAACTAACCGTCGAGAGCTAACGGCTTAGCAATAGATGATTATTGCGTTAGAAAAAGAAATTAAAGAACTGAAAATGGCTAATAACATATTAAAAAATGAGCATATGTACTTCACCGGTTTCTCAAATGACTGTAAACAATGCGAGGAATTTCTACAACTTAATTATTTTAAATCGCAATATTGATTAAGGCTGTTTAACGGGATGCTTGCTTGGTTCCTATCGATGAATAAGATTCAAGCAAAGCATCCATAAACTTACATTAAACAGGCAATTTTTTGATAGCTACCGATTTTAGTTTGATAATCAGCATGCTTGCCAATCAACTCTCTAAGCTGAGAATGACGAGTAATTATTAATTGGGTTAACTGCTGCTGATAGCTAAGTATATTTTTGATATACATTCGAATCAGGTCTTGATGTTGCAATGGCATGTTTTCAATTTTCGAAAAATCATCAACCAACATAATACCTTTCGATAATTGAAGGTATTTTGCCTGCCAACTCAACAATAAATCCCAGTTTTCATTCTGGGCATTTATCAACATTTGTTCAACAACATAATTAAATTGTTCGTATTGTTCTAATAAGTTATTTCCTTGCATAATCATCCTTTTTTTATTTTGCAATTTCACGCCAAGATTCGGCAATATTGTTTAATAAATCGAAACAGGTTTGCAGTTTTTCTTTATCATTATGTAAATTGGCTAGAACTAACTGTTGACTAATATATTGATATAAGCGATCTAAATTTTCGGCAATTTCACCCCCTTTTTCTAAATCTAAGCAACTTTTAAGCCCATTATCAACAATATTAATCGCTTTAGAAATTGCGTTACCTTTACCTACTATATTGCCCTTTTGAATATACAAGCTAGCCAATTTTATTGCATTAAGTGCACCATCAAATAATAAAACGATTAATTGATGAGGGGATGCCTGATTAACACGGGTTTCTAAATTCACTTGCTCATAGGCTTTAGAACCTAATTTGTACATTACTTCCCTCTATTTTTTTAAGTTTGCCATCATATCAAATTGAGTCGTTAAATAATTACTCATGCTATTTAACGAGTTAATTAAAATATCCAATTGGGTAAATTGAACTCGGTAACGTTCAATGGTTTGTTCAATAGAATTACTCACTTGTTCATGGCGTTTATCTAATGATTTTAATGTGGTATTTAACCCATTAGTTGCCGAATCAATCATACCATCACTATCAATAAATCCACTGACTTTGGCAAAAACCTCATTGGCAATCCCTGTGTTTTTGCCATCACCTGTAAACAGTGTTGCCACTGCATCACTATTTTCATTCAGTGCTTTTTTTAGCTCATTTTCTTTGATCGTTAACGTGCCATTCTTGTCCATATTAATACCAATTTGAGCCAATACCGAATATTCACCCGATTGTCCTTTGGCAAAGATAGAACGGATACTTTGGTCAATATTGCGTAATGTCGCATCACCAACAAGTGGACCATTGCTACTATTTAATTCCTTTGAATTTTTATCTTCTGTGGTGAATTTAGTTAACGTTGATATTGTTGACTGTAATTGATTAAATGCTTCGACCCATTCTTTAATGGCTTCTTCTGTTTTTTCGTTATCAGCTGTTATAGTAAGGTTTTGGCTGGTTGTTGTGGTTGCTTTTAATGTTATATCAACACCATCTATTACATCTTTAACGGTATTTGAAGCACTGGTTATTGCAATACCATTAAATGAAAGCTTGGCATCTTGCGCTTTTGCAACTTCAGCCATAGGACTATTGCTCGCCTGATTAATGTCAAATCCAATAATATTGTTTAACTTATCATCATCGGATGAAATAGAGGTAATGGCTTGTTGTTCCCCCGTTTCTTTCGAGGTAATCACTAATTGATAGCCATCTGCCCCCGAACGAACAATTGCCGCATTGATTGTCGAAGGGCTTGTTGTGCCGTCGTCATTCATCATTTGGGCGTTGTTAATGGCGTTTGCTATTGACTCTAATGATGTCTCATCTTTAGATAAAGTCACATTCAGTTTATGACCATTGGCTTGTTCAATGGTCATAGTTCTTGTTTGATTGTCATTACCCAATTGAGCACTTTTATCATTGATTGCCGATGTTGCAACGCTATGCGATGTTGCTAATTGATCAACCGTCACCGCATAATCGCCTAAAACGGCTTTACTATTTGCTTTTACCGTAAAATAATTGTCATTACCTGTTGCAGTTCGACTTTGAAATAACTCTTTTTTTTGGAGTTTTGCCGTGGCCGTATTAAATGTTGTTAATGCACTTTTTAATTTACCAAAACCACTAATTTTGGCATTAATCGCTTTTTGTTGAGTAGTAATTGGTGTTAGGCGTGTCTTTTCAGCCGCTTCTAATTGATTTAAAATTTCACCAAGATCGATCCCTGAACCTATTCCCAATGCGCTCATTGCCATGATTTCATCTGCCTATCATAATTATTCAATATTTTTTATATCGGCTCATTTTTCCAAAAATTTAGTCATTAGCGGAATTTTTATTTAAGGGATAAAGGTACCTGTGGTTTTGCGAACAAAAAATCATCATTAAAAAATTATTTTAAAAATAAGTTAATTATATGATTTATTTATCAATATTTATCATATTCTAGATTAAATTTGCTGTTTACAAAAAGAGAATCATTAAAAAAATTAAAGATCCCAATTTTATTACCGATAAGTTATTTATCAGCAAAGGTATTGAATTAAATTTCGATATATCGTTGATTTTACTATTTATATTAACGGAGATAAAAATGGCACAAGTAATTAATACTAATACTATGTCTTTAATGGCAAAAAATAACCTTAACAATTCTCAAAGCGTTCTTAGTACATCTATTGAGCGTCTTTCATCTGGTATGCGTATTAATAGCGCAAAAGACGATGCAGCAGGTCAAGCAATTGCTAACCGTTTTTCATCAAACATCAAAGGCTTAACGCAAGCTGCTCGTAATGCTAATGATGGTATTTCACTTGCACAAACAACAGAAGGTGCGTTAAATGAAATCAACAATAACGTACAACGTATTCGTGAATTAACTGTTCAAGCAGCCAATGGTACTAACTCTGAAAGTGATTTAGTATCAATTCAAAACGAAATCGATCAACGTTTAGATGAAATCGACCGTGTTTCTAAACAAACTGATTTCAATGGTTCTAAAGTATTATCAGAAGATAAAACACTTAAAATTCAAGTAGGTGCAAACGACGGCGAAACCATTGAAATCAATTTGAAAAAAATTGATAGCACTGAACTTGGTTTAAATGCATTTAATGTATCAAGTTCACCAACAGAAGATCCATTAAAAACAATTGATGCAGCATTATCAAAAATTGATGCATTACGTGGACAACTTGGTGCGGTGCAAAACCGTTTCGAATCAACTGTAACTAACATTAACAATACTGTAAATAACTTAAGTTCTGCACGTAGCCGTATTGAAGATGCTGATTATGCAACAGAAGTATCAAACATGACGCGTGGTCAAATTTTACAACAAGCAGGTACTTCAGTATTAGCACAAGCTAACCAAGTACCACAATCTGTACTTTCTTTATTGCAATAATTCGGATTATCATTTCGAGTTATTCCTCATAGTCATAACGGCATTTAACCATGCTGTTATGACTAATCATTATAATTAGCTATTTTTAAGCCTTTATTCTGCCCATTAAATTCATCAACTATCGTCATAATACTGTTAAGCATTTTTTTTAACATTGGTTCAATAATGGATGATAGTTTATATAACTCACAAGGTGTCATAAACCAAATCGATTGGAAACAATATATTCATCTGGTTCGTAATGAAGCTTTAAAGTTAGCGGTTCGTTTGCCGGCAACAGTTGAACTTGATGATTTATTACAAGTTGGCTATATCGGTTTATTAGACACAATCAAACGTTTTGACATTTCTCAAGGCAATACTTTTGCCACTTTTGCTATACCAAGAATTAAAGGCGCAATGCTTGATGAACTACGCAGCCGTGATTGGTTACCAAGACAAACGCGTAAAAAAATAAAAGATGTCACAACGGCCATGAATGAGTTAGAACAAAAGCTAGGTATAGCACCTAACGATTATCAGATTGCTCAATATTTAAAATTATCTATTCATGAATACCGTAAAATTTTATTAGATTCAAATAGTAGCCAGATATGCTCATATGATGAAATCTATAAAAAATTGGGAGATAACATTGATGCCATTATTGAATATCAAGAAGATGATGATCCCTTTTCAGCAATAATCGATGAGGAAATCCGTAATACAATTATTCAACAAATTGAAAATTTGCCAGAAAAAGAAAAACTTGTTTTATCACTTTATTACCAAGAAGATCTCAATTTAAAAGAGATAGGTACAGTAATGAATATTAGTGAATCAAGAGTTAGCCAATTACATAGCCAAGCAATAAAGCGGATACGAAGTAAAGTTATTTTTTAGAAATAATAAAAAAATTAAATAAACCGTAATCAATCGAAAATAAATTGAAATAATTTTTTTATTGACCTTTTGCGTTTAAAAATGTAACTTTACGCACATAAAAAAATATTTGACTTTAATTTTACTGATTATTCGTTTTTTTATGCGAATAAAATATATATAGATTGGTGGCTAAATTGGGAAATATACTAGATGACGATATTCTTAAATGTATACATCATTTAAATCTATCAACGCTGCTGTTAAGCCAGCGAATGCTTGAAAAAGATAAAGTTATGGCAATGTATCGATTGGGTATTGATGAAGAAACGGCCGATATTCTGAGTTGTTTAAGTACCTCGCAAATGTTGGTTTTATCAGAAACCAATCAATTAACATTTCAGCTACGATTCGAAAATGCAGAAATGATGAAAAAACTCACAGAAGAATCGCGCGTTGGCGATATTAAACAGATGCATACAGGCATTCTTTTATCAAGTTTGCTATTAGATTCAATCAATAAATAGCTAAGGAATCAAGATGTCAGGTACAAGTATTATTCAAAAACATGAGGAAACCCAACTTGCTATCAAATTAATTTCCCTTGGCGGAAGAATTCAAATGCTAGAAAGCGAAACTAATTTAAGCAGGAATAAGCTTATAAAACTTTATAAAGAGATTCAAGGTTGCCCGCCACCTAAAGGTTTATTGCCTTTTTCAACCTCGTGGTTTATGACATGGGAATCCAATATCCATGCCAGTATTTTTTATAACGCTTACTCTTTTTTAGTTAAAAATGGCTTGAAGTCTTGCATTCAAACTATTTTAAAAGCCTATCAACTTTATTTAGAACAATGCCAAGTTTCACATAAAGATGAACCTGTTTTAGGGTTAACCAGAGCTTGGATCTTAGTCAAATTTGTCGAAAAAAACATCATGCAACAATCATATTGTACGGCATGCGGAGGGCTATTTATTACGCATGCTTATCACCCACAAAACACGTTTACTTGCAGTTTATGCCAACCACCGTCAAGAGCGGATAAGAATAATAAAACACTAAAAGAAAATAACGAAAAATGCCTAAAAGTGTTATCAACGTTGAGCAATTTAAATTCATCGGTTGTCACACGGATAACTGCGTAAATAAAAAATTAAAAATATTTCAGCAAGTTTACTGTTATTTCATGGAGAAAGAAGAAAGTCAATGCTAATCATTATAGGGTATATTGTCGTTATCGCCTCGGCGCTACTTGGTTATGTACTAAGCGGGGGCTATTTAGCCGTACTATTTCAACCACTTGAATTATTGATTATTGGTGGCGCTGCGATTGGTGCTTTTATTGTCAGTAATGAACAAAAAACAATAAAAGCAACACTTAAATCTTTAGGGCAATTATTTAAAACATCTAAATATAATAAAAACTTATATCTAACACTGATTAATTTAATGTATAGCATTTTGACGAAGATTCGGCAAAATGGGGGGTTATCGATTGAAGCCGATATTGATAATCCACATGAAAGTGACTTATTTAAGCAGTACCCGCTTATTTTAAATAACCCTAGAATCTGCGATTTTATTACTGATTACTTACGACTAATGATTAGTGGCAATATGGATGTATTTGAAATCGAAACACTAATGAGTGAAGAAATTGAAACATTTGTTCATGAACTTGAAAAGCCTGTAGATGCCATTTCAGGTATTGGTGATGGCTTACCAGCATTTGGGATTGTTGCAGCTGTAATGGGCGTAATTAATACACTTGCACAAGCAGATAGACCTGCAAGTGAACTTGGTGAACTCATTGCGCATGCTATGGTCGGAACTTTTTTAGGTATCTTACTTGCCTATGGTTTTGTTTCACCATTAGCATCGTTATTGAAGCAAAGAAATGCCGATATGGTCAAAATATTAGAGTGCACAAAAGTGATTCTGCTCGCCAATATGCATGATTATGCTCCGCAAATTTGTATTGAATTTGGCCGAAAAACGCTTTTCTCGCATGAAAGACCGTCATTTTTTGAATTAGAAAAGTACATACAAGAAGTTAAAGATAAAAATACGAATCCAAATAGCGAATAATGAAAGATAAATCTATAAGAATAATTGTCAAAAAAAAATCGGGGCATGGTGGTGGGCATCATGGTGGTTCGTGGAAAATCGCTTACGCCGACTTTATGACTGCGATGATGGCACTATTTTTAGTCATGTGGTTAATTTCGACATCGACACCTCAAGAGTTGAAAGGCATTGCTGAGTACTTTAGAACCCCCTTAATTCTTGGCTACAATGGTGGTAAAAACATTAGCGATAGTGAAAGCCCCATTCCTGGTGGCGGTGATGATGTGAGTAAACAACTTGGCGAAGAAAAAAGTCATGTTTTAAATTCATCAAAAGATGAATTCGAAAAACAACAACTTGAAAGATTACAGATGATTGAGGCAGCACGTAAGATTTATGAAACGTTCGAAATTGATGATCGCCTTAAAAAACTAGCGCCTAATCTTATTATTGAATTAACGGAAATGGGGTTACGGATTCAAATTTTAGCCTCCGATGATAAACCCATGTTCGATGTTGGTAGCACAACTATTGATCCCAATATGCAAGAAATTTTGCATACATTAGCACCAATTATCAATTCATTACCCAATAAAATTACCTTGTCAGGCCATACAGATGAACGCCAATATACAACGGGCGATCGAGGATATAGTAATTGGGAACTATCTGCCGATAGAGCCAATGCATCAAGGAGAGAGCTTATTGCTGGCGGATTAGATTCAAGTAAGATTATTCGCATTATTGCATTAGCTGACACCGTTAGTCTAAATAATGCTAACTATAGTAAAGATGCGAATCGCCGGATTAGTATCTTAATTTTGAATAAAACCGCACAACAGTATATTGAAGAAGAAAATAATATGACCGGCATCAATTTTTTAAGGCAATCACAACAAATTAAATCTGAATAAAAAATCAAATAACATGATTTATAAAGATACGTTATATCATTTTTGAGGACTCAAATTAAAAAATTTTCCCAGCTGTCACAAAAATTATTAAAGTTTTCAAAAATGAAGACGATATAAAAATAACTTACTTTTTTAATTGATGTTATTAACTAAAACTATATTGAGGGGTTTTTATGGCAAATTCATTAATGAACACAGGTATTAGTGGATTAAATGCAGCACAAAATATGCTTAATGTAATTAGCAATAATATCAGCAATGCGCATACAACAGGTTACAATCGTCAACAGCAAATTCTACGCCAAGCCAATGGAACTCAACATAGTTTTGGTTTTGTGGGCAATGGCGTTTGTGTATCTTCCGTTAATCGTGCCTTTAACCATTTTGTTGTTGGTCAACTACGCCAATCACAATCACAAAATGGTTCTATTAAATCCTATTACGGTGAGTTATCCAAAGTCGATAATTTATTAGCAGAAAATGATAATAGTATTTCATCACAACTTAACAATCTTTTTGCGAGTTTAAATAAACTTGCTTCAAATGCGGGTGATGCCTCAACCAAACAAACCGTCATTAGTGATCTCACTTCGTTAACAAGTCAATTTAATAAAACAGAAACAAATTTAAAAAATCAAATTGCCAATATAAATAACGAATTAAGTAGTAATGTTGAGAAGGTAAATACTTATACTCAACAAATTGCTGAACTGAATCAAAAAATCTCACAACTACAGTCAGCAGGTAATGGACTTGTACCTAATGCATTACTAGACCAACGCGATCAATTGGTTAATGAATTAAGCGAAATCATTGGCATTACCGTTACTGAACAAAATGGACAATATAATCTTTCGCTGGCAAATGGTTTAAATTTAGTTCAAGGTTCTTCGATTAACTTATTATCGGTACAACCTTCAGCAGACGATCCTTCATTAAATACCATTATTTATACGCATCATTCAGGTGCAACACAAGAACTTACCAGCCAAAATATTACATCAGGTTCATTGAATGGATTATTAACCTTTCGTGAAGGACCACTAACCGAAGCGCGCAATCAATTAGGGTTAATTGCGCTAAATTTAGCTGAGCGTTTTAATGAAGTGCATATGTCTGGTGTTGATATTAATGGTAATCAGGGTGAAAAGTTATTTGATTACAATCATCCTAGTTGTATCACAAATACGAAAAACCAAGGCAACGCTTCGGCTAAAATCGAGTTTAACGCTGTGACTGAAGTAAAAGCTTCTGATTATAAAATTGAATTTAATGGTAACAATTGGGTTGTCACACGATTATCAGATCATCAGCAAATCACTCCACAAATCGAAGACGGTAAACTAATTTTTGACGGGCTGGCTATCGAAATAAACGGTAATGCCGTTAGTGGGGACTCGTTTATCATCAAACCTGTTGCTGATATTGCCTCGTCATTACAATTGCAAGTAAAAGATGTGAATAAATTAGCAACGGGTATTAATGATGAAGAAAATGGTGCTGGCGATAATCGTAATGTAGCTAAGTTATTATCAATCCAACATGAAAAACTTGTTAATGGCACAACAACGTTAAAAAGTGCTTACACCAGTTTAGTTAGCTACATTGGTAGTGAGACTCAAACAGCCAAAATTTCGGCTCAATCAAGCAAAAATATTACCCAACAAATTTATGAACAAAATCAATCAATATCCGGCGTGAATATTGAAGAAGAATATATCTCTATGCAGGTCTATATGCAGTATTACCAAGCTAATGCAAAAGTGATTGATGCAGCCACAACACTATTTGATACCATTTTAGGTTTAACTAAATGATAAAAGGATAAAAAATGCGCCTTAGCACAAACTTACTCTATCAAAAAAACTTGCAAGGTATTTTAAATACCAATAGCAAATGGCAAAAATCAGGGTTACATTTAGCGACTGGCAAAAAGATTTTATCGCCTTCTGATGATCCAATGGGCGCATCACAATCATTAATAATAAAACAAGCACAAGCACAAAACGAACAATTTCAAGCGACACGCGAAAGTGCCGATAAACTACTGAGTCGCCAAGACACTATCTTAGCGGAGGCCAATACCGTTATCCAAACCATTCAAGAAACATTGGTCTATGCCTCAAATGAAACCTTAAATGAAGAAAATCGACTCGATCTTGCTAATAAATTACAAGGTTTAAAAGATCAACTTTTATCATTAGCCAACGCAAAAGATACTAACGGTAACTATCTTTTTGCAGGTAAGAAAAACGATACTCCCCCTTTTGTTATGAACGAATCTGGCGAAGTGAGTTACGTTGGCAGCACAACATCGGTAAATGTTTTGATTGATGACTCGCGCGAAGTTTCACTGAGTTTTACCGGCATTCAAGTATTTATGACAGGCTCAAATGTTAAAGAATCTGATGGTTCACCAGCAGAAAGTAACATTTTTGCCAGTATTGATTATGCGATTGAAGCGTTAAAAATAGATCTAGATTACGATAACGAAGATACCGTTGAACAATTTAGAGCGGGATTATCAAAAGCTCGCCACGGCATAGACAATTCTTTTAATAATATTTCAACACTCAGAGCAGAGGGTGGTTCTGTATTGTCTGAAATTGATAGGTTATTAGCACTTGGTAAAACATTAGATATTGAATATCAAACTCAAATCAGTCAGCTTGAAGATGTTGATTGGTACGAAGCAATTTCTGAATATGTCATGCTACAAGCTAATTTGCAAGCTGCACAATATACCTTTATGACGATGCAAAATATGTCACTGTTTCAAATGAAATAAAGTGTAGAAAAACAATGAGTTGTTTACACTGCATGATTAAAATAATCTGCTAAAACCGCATAAGGCATTTTATCAAAAATCACCTTATGCGTTTTGCTTAATTATAGTTATTAATCAATCTTTTAATCTTCAATTTCCTATTTTTGAAATCGCTAAATATTTGCGGATAATACCATATTACTATTAAGGAACGTATTACGCTTTCTTCTTTATCTCGTCGTTTGAGTGCCGTCTGGTTGAGTGAATTTTTCATTTATATAAGGATTACCCCCTATTTTATTGGTGCAAAAATAGAGTAATTCTTGTAAAAAATATTCAGGAGTCTATACCGTTTCAGCATAAAATCATTTTAAATTTAATTATTTAATAAATTTTATTGATAAAGAATAAGGTTGCTTCAATCGTTTATTCAACAAAAGCGTTCAGCCACTATCACTTACTGGTTTAACTAACTCAAATTATTCATATTAAACAATATTTATTTAAAAATTTTTTTAAAAAAGATTAAATTTCACACTAAAACAATGTATACTTTTTAACTAGGCTGTCTGTTATTTAAACTTAATGATTAAAATATCAGTGTTAAATAAAAAAATAACCAAAAATAACACAGATTAATTTTTATAAACTGGATATAAGGAAGAAAACATGTCAAATGAACTTAATCGTCTTTTGGGTCAACTTGGTGATGGGTTTGGCGATTTAATGGCGGGCTTAGGGGGCGTTAGCCATAATCGCTATACCTTAACCGTTGACGGGCTGGGTGCGCCGATGTTGGTTTTGCATGTCGATGGTGATGAGTCGTTCTTAAATGTAACGTGATGCAGAAAATGGGCCAGCAAGTCATCATTTATCCGCAAAACTGAATATTAATCGTCAAGAGCTGGAAGTCTTATTAAAAAAACATGTATCGTTTAACTCGAAAGGCTTTTCGGCATAAGGAATAAGGCAATACACATGACCATAAAAAAAATTGACAATTTCAACTTTCCCGTGGGTGAAAAACAACTCAGTCAAG